>CAUAGV010000182.1 GCA_958428675.1 uncultured Collinsella sp. | reverse complement strand
ACCCCGAGAACATCATCGATGCCGCTGTAAAGCGCCAGAAGGATCGTGCGAGCGGCCAGACGTCGTTCTTCGATATGTTCGGCGACGTCGAGGGCTCGGGCTTTGAGGTGAGCGTGCCCGATCCGGATGGCCAGGAATGGGATCGCCACCTTAAGCTGAGCCAGGAGAAGGAGGTTCTGGGCATCTATGTCTCGGACCACCCGCTGCGCCCGTTTGAGTATGCACTAGCCAAGGCGCGCGACTTCTCGTTCTCGCAGATCGATACCGGCTACGAAGTGCAGAACCCCACGGGCGGCACCATCAACCAGGAGATTCCCGAGGGCAAGGCGCTGTGGTGGGCCGGCATGGTCTCGAGCGTGTCCAAGCGCGTGACCAAAAACGGCGATCCCATGGGTATCGTGCAGCTCGAGGACATGGAGGGCGAGGCCACGGTCGTGGTGTTCCCCAAGACCTACAAGGAGGCCGAGGGGTACCTGTACGGCGAGGTCGATCCCGAGACCGGCGCGCAGCTGTCCGATGCCTTTGTGCGCATTAAGGGCAAGCTCGAGCGCTCGGACCGCGGCGACCAGATCATCGCGCAGGAGATCGTGCCGCTCGAGCTCAACGAGGAGAACAACAAGCCCAAGGTGTTTGAGGTCATGGTGCCCAACAGCCGCTTTAGCCAGGGCAATATGGCGCGTCTTGCCACGGTGCTTACCGCCAACCCGGGCGGCGACCGCGTGGAGATCTTTATCGAGCAGGTGGACGGGCGCGTGCTGCGTGCCGAGGTGCCGGCCAAGGTCAACGCGCGCTCGATTCCGCTGCTGGCCGAGGCCAAGGCGATTGTGGGTAATCAGGGACGCGTGACGGTTATCTAAGCTACCCCGGGTGAGATTGGAGGAAGTGATGGCGCAGGGGACGTTTGTGCAGGCGCTTCGCAAAGAGGCGGCGTTGAGCGGCACCTTTATGAAGGGGCGTTCGCTCATGCTCAACGGTGCCGTGCTGTCGATCGAGGACAGCGGCTCGCGCTTCTCCAAAAACGTGACGGTCGAGGGCACGGTGCGCGGCTCGCGCGGCGACCTGTACAAGACGCACGTGGCGCTCGATATGGACGAGCACGAGGTGGTCGACTACGACTGCGACTGCCCCGCTGCCTATCGCTATCCCGGTATGTGCAAGCACGCTATTGCCACGGCGCTGGCGTACCTGGACGCCAGCGGCATTGAGCCTGTTGAGGGGCTGCGCACGCCGGTTCGCACGTTTACGGCGCAGCCGAAACAGCCCGCGCGTGCCGCGTCCGCCGCGCCGGCCGTCAACCCCAATTTCCCCTTTCCGGCTCCCGTCCCCACGAGCCCGAGCCTTGTGGCGGCGCTTTCCGATCTTTCGGACGCGCGCATGGATGAGCTGGCGAGCATGCGCCGCAAGCTTGCCGGTGCCGTTGATCCCGACGCCCCCAAAGCGGCGTTGGAGCCCTCGTTGGTGCCGTACTACAATCCGCTGTTCGCTGACCGCTTTAGCTGGGCGCTCGAGTTCCGCATTCGCTGTGGATCGGTCTCCTACGTGGTCAAGGACATCGACGGCATGGCCGATGCCTACGTGCGCGGCGGCACGTTCTCCTATGGCAAGAAGCTCACGTTTGTCCATTCACCTGAGGCCTTTGACGAAACATCGGCAAAGCTGCTCAACCTTGTTGTGACGACAGTTGCCTATCTCGATGACATCACAAGCTCGCGTTCGGTGTCGTACGACTTTGCCCGCAGCGGTTTTGTTGCCGAGCGTCAGTTGCCGCTGTCCGAGCATAGCATCGTATATGTGCTGGACCTGCTGCGCGGCCAGACCATCTCCTTTGAGCCCGCCTGGTCGCGGGGGACGACGACGCATCGCACCTACGACGTGGCGGTTGAGCTGTCTCCGCAAGGGGAGGACGAGGCGTCCGCTAAGCGCCCACCGCTGCTTGCCGCCAAAATCGCGCCGGCGGCTGGTGGTAGCTATGACTTGCGCCTGCCCGCCGATATGTACTGCTTTGCGTCGGGCGATGCCGCCTACTTGGTTGATACGCGCCGCGCGCGCCGTACCGACGCTGCATTTGCTCAGCATGCCGCACCTTTTTTGTCGCGCTTGCTGCCGTGCCGCACGCCCGCCCATATTGCCGCCGAGCAGGTGGGTGAGTTCTGCCGCATGGCGCTGCCCATTTTGCGCGACTATACCGACCTCACCGCGCCCGCCGCGCTCGATACCGTGGCACCCGAGCCGAGCTTTGCTATGGCGATCGGCGTCGACGATGGGCTCGTGACCTGCAAGATTACGGTTACCTACGGCGATTGGTCGGCGGATCTCTTTAGCCTGGGCGCTCCGGGCAGTCCCTTCGAAGAGCAACGCCCCGGCGTGCCGCCCCGCGACGAGGTGGCGGAGTTTCGCGTTATGGATACGGCGGCCCTGTACTTCGATTTCTACGAGGGCGGTCTGGCGTTTGAGGAACGCGATGACGAGAGCCTGTTCCATTTGCTGACCGAGGGCCTGTCTGCCCTGTCCGAGCTGGGCGAGGTCATGCTCAGCGACCGCCTGCGCCAGATTTCGGTCCGTCCTGCGCCCAAGCTTTCGGTGCGTGCCACCGTCAAGAGCAACCTGCTCGATGTCGAGCTGGGCGCGAGCGGGCTTTCGGCGGCAGATCTTGCCATCTATCTGGACTCGTACAAGCGCCACCAGACGTTTGCGCGCCTGACGTCCGGCGACATCGTGCGCCTGGATGAGGGAGCGCGCGCCGCGTTTGGCCTTGCCGAAGATCTGGGTGTCGATGCCGTCGACCTGCTCGACGGCGTGTCGCTTCCCGCGTCGAGTACCCTGTTCGTCGACAGCATGCTCGCGCGTACGCCCGCGCTCGAAGCCGATCGCGACGCTGCATTCCGTCGCACCGTCGAGCGCCTGGACACGCTCGGCAAGATGGACTTTACGGTACCCGCCTCGCTCAAGGCCACGCTGCGTGGCTACCAGGTCGACGGATACCAGTGGCTCGGCTCGCTCGAACACCTGGGCCTTGGCGGCATCTTGGCCGACGACATGGGCCTGGGCAAAACGCTCCAGATGATCGCGCATATCCTGGCGCGTGTGGAGGCGGGGGACACCAAGCCCACGCTCGTGGTATGCCCGGCCTCACTCGTGTACAACTGGACTGCCGAGCTGGAGCGCTTTGCGCCCTCGCTCGATGTGTGCGCCATCGTGGGCGCCAAGGCGCAGCGTCGCGTACAGATTGCCGGCGTGGTCGAGCATAACGTGGTCGTGACGTCGTATGACCTTATGCGGCGCGATATCGACGAGTACGTCGAGCAGGATTTTGCCCGCGTGGTGCTCGATGAGGCCCAGTACATTAAAAATCCGCTCACGCAGGTGGCGCGCGCCGCCAAGCGCCTGCCTGCCGGCGTGCGCTTTGCCCTGACGGGCACGCCCATCGAAAACCGCTTGTCCGAGCTCTGGAGCATCTTCGACTTTTTGATGCCGGGCCTTTTGGGGACGCGCGAGTTGTTTGCCAAGCGCTTTGAGAGCCCGGTCGAGCACGCCGAGGGTGACAGTGCCGCTCGCCTGCAGGCGCTCGTTTCGCCGTTTGTGCTGCGCCGTGTTAAGGAAGACGTGGTGGCCGATCTACCCGAGAAGATCGAGGACACCGTCATGGCACAGCTCACCGGCG
>CAUAGV010000181.1 GCA_958428675.1 uncultured Collinsella sp. | reverse complement strand
AATCGGTCTCCATTTCACCGTAGCTTATGGGGATTTGTATGACAAAGAAGGCGCGGGCCCCAAGGTTTTTGGAGTCCGCGTCTTTCCGTTCTATCGAAGATGAGTTGCTAGCAGTTTGACTTAAGTTTGCGACCCTGTTTTTCAAACTTGTGCATATCGCTATCGGCCATGCCCTGCGTCTCGTCGTCATGGCGTTTGGTGTAGAACGGGTCGTCGGGATCGTTCCAAATACGGTCTGCCACGGGAGCCCAGGCCTCGGCTGCGGCTCGGGTCTTTTCGCGCAATTGCTCAGGTGATTCCTTCTCGACCAGGTCGGTGCTCATGGCACCGGTCTCGGCCACCATCTTGGGCAGCACGTCGGGGTTCTCGAGCATGGGACAGGGCTTGAGATAATTGTCGTTGAACGGCTGGCCCTCGTAGTACTTCATAAAGAGGGGAGAGTGCAGCGCGTCAAGTAGGCTCACGTCGTGAATATTGGCATTGGAGTAGTGAATGAAAACGCACGGCTCGACGTCTCCCGCCGCGTTGATATGTAGGTAGCGTCGTCCGCCGGCGATGCAGCCACCCACGAACTCACCGTCATTTTGGAAGTCGAGGGTAAAGAGCGGCTTTTTCTCGCGCATCTCACGAATAAAACGGTACATGTGTTCGCGCTGTTCAGGCGTGGGCATAAGCTCGCTGGTGGCACTGCGGCCGACCGGCATAAAGTGGAAATACCAGCAGAAGAGGGCTCCCTCTTCGATCATCCAGTCGATATTATCTTCGGTCGCCACCGTGTCGGCGTTGGCGCTGGTCCAGCAGGTCGAGATACCAAACGGCAGATTTCGCTCACGCAGGAGTTTCATGGCATGTTCGATTTTTTCGTACGTGCCCTTGCCGCGGCGGGCATCGGTGGTGTGCTCGTTGCCCTCGGCGCTGATGGCAGGGACAAAGTTTGCAACGCGGATCATGTCGTCGCAGAATGCCTCGTCGATGAGCGTGGAGTTGGTGAAGCAGAGGAACACGCAATCTTGGTGCTTTTCGCAGATCTTGATGAGGTCGTGCTTGCGAACGAGTGGCTCGCCGCCGGTATAGATATAGATGTGCGTGCCGAGTTCTTTGCCCTGCGTGATGATAGAGTCGATGTCTTCAAACGAGAGGTTCTGCTTATAGCCGTACTCGGCTGCCCAACAGCCCGTGCAGTGCAGGTTGCAGGCACTTGTAGGGTCGAGCAGGATGGCCCACGGAATATTGCACTGGTACTTTTCGCGATTCTTCTCCTGCTGCGGCCATGCGAGCAGGTTGCCGTCGACAATAAGCGCCTTGAGCAATTTGGTTCGCATCTTGGGATTGAGGGTGAAGACTCGCATGATCAAGTCATACCAATTGCCGCGGCTCTTGATGACGTTGGTGAACGCTTCGCGCTGCGCAGGAAACACGCGGTCGGGGACCAGCTTGTTCACGAGGTCCATGATTTTGTCGATGTTTTCTTGTGGGTTGTCGTCGAGATAATCGATGAGTTTGTTGAGTGCTGCGCGCTCCGCTGACTGTGTAAGCGACATGGGCATATCCTTTCACGTGTGCCTTGTGTGTGATAATACCCATATGTGGAATTAAAAGCGCGTAAAGAATACCTATTGTGTCTATTCAACGAATCAATTTGATTTGGGGTAAAGCGTTATACCAGAGGCTCTCTAAGTTGCGGTGAAATAGGGTCAGATATAGCCTATTAACAGCATAAACAGTCCCTATTTCACCGCAACTTATTGGTGGTGGCTTACTGGTAGCGTAGACACTCGACTGGATCGAGCTTTGCGGCGCGGCGGGCGGGGTAGAAGCCAAAGATCACGCCGATGCCGACGGAGACGCCGAAGGCCAGCAGCACCGTGGCTATTGAAAAGCTCGGTGTGATTTGCCCGCTGGCACCGAGCTCGCTGAGAACCCCTGATCCTGCGGCAAACATCGCAAGGCCCCAGGCCAGCAGATAGCCAATCAGGACACCCAGTAGGCCACCGGTGACGCACAGCGCCGAGGACTCGGCCAAAAACTGCGCGGTGATATCGCGACGACTGGCGCCCAGGGCACGGCGAATACCGATCTCGCGGATGCGCTCAGTCACGTTGGTTAGCATCATATTCATAATGCCGATACCGCCGACAAGCAGAGAGATACTGGCGACAGCGCCCATGATGAGCGAGAATGCGCCCATAAAGGAGTTGAGTGCATCGATGGCGCTTTTCATGGAGGTCGCCGATACGCTGTCGTACTCATCATCCTCCGCGATGCCCTTCATCGCGCGTACCTTGGACTCGATGGTTTTGCAGAGCTCGTCCATGTCCGTGCCCTCGGCAGCAAGTACCGTCACGCTGGGGAATGAAGGATTCTCGTCGCCAAACAGGCCGGAGATGGTTTCGCGTGGCATATACAGCGTGAGCGAGCCCATGGAGTCGCTGCCGCCATCAATCACGCCTACAATCTGAACCTCGCCGTTGGACACCTTGATGGTTTTCCCCAGCGCATCCTGCTCGTTGCCGTAAAGCTGGTCGGCGCCGCCGCGGCTGATGAGCGCCACGCGCGAGCCTGATTGAGACTCGGCCTGGGAATAGACACGTCCCGCAACGAGCTTGCTGGCACCCACGGCGTCGAGCATGTCGCTATCGACGCCCTGCGCCATGACGGTATAGCTTTTATCGCCAGACTTGTACTCGGTATACGCGCTGTCGACAATGCCGATCTGCTCTATCTGCGGCACCAGTTTTTGAAGCTTCTGGACGTCCGAATCGGTGAGTTCTTGGGACGAATAGATCTGAACCATACGAGCTGCGTTGAGCCCCAGGCTGTTGACCAAGCTGTTTTGGATGCCGCCGATGAGCGAGGTCATAGCGATGACCGATGCGATGCCAATGACGATGCCCAGGATGGTGAGCAGGCTGCGCCCCTTGTTGGCCTCGAGCGAGTGCAGGGCTTCCTGGATGAGATCGCGGGTGCTCATGCCACCACTCCTTTCGGCGGGTTGGCGGAGGCGGAAATCATGGGCAGGCAATCTACGGCGCTGCGCAGGGTCCGCGGTGCATGTGGAATATACGCGCCGTCGTGAATGCGACCGTCGCGAATAGTCACGGCTCGGTCGGCCTCGGCGGCAATGCTCGGGTCGTGCGTAATGAGCACGATGGTCTTGCCGCGCTCCTGGAGCTTGTGGAAGGTATCCATGACGAGCGCTCCGGTGGCGGTGTCCAGGTTACCCGTCGGCTCGTCGGCCAAAATGATGGGCGGATCGTTGACGAGGGCGCGTGCGATGGCGACACGCTGCATCTGGCCGCCCGAGAGCTCGGATATGCGGTGGTCCCAGTGGTCGACGGGCAGCGTGACGGCCTGCAGCGCGTGCACGGCGCGCATCTCGCGCTGGCTGCGCGGCACATTGGTGTAGGCCAGCGGCAACATGACGTTTTCGATAACCGACAGGCGCGGCAGCAGGTTGAAGCTCTGAAAGACAAAGCCAATGCTCAGGGCGCGGACTTCGGTGAGCTCGTCATCATCCAGCTCGGCCACGTTGAGGCCCTGCAGGTAATAATCGCCTGCCGTCGGCTTATCCAGGCAGCCTAGGATATTCATGAGCGTTGATTTGCCCGAGCCTGAGGGGCCGGTGATAGCGATGAATTCGCCGCTCATCACCGCAAGGCTCACGTTA
>CAUAGV010000180.1 GCA_958428675.1 uncultured Collinsella sp. | reverse complement strand
CCCGAGGCTTCCTTGATGCCCATGATGTTGGGGTGCGCGGCCAAGCGCTCCACGTTGCGCGCGCTGATGCCGCAGCCGCAGCGGCCGGGGATGTTGTACAGGATGCAGGGGATGTCCACGGCGTCGGCCACGGTCTTAAAGTGCTGGTAGATGCCCTCTTCGTTAGACTTGTTGTAGTAGGGGGTAATGAGCAGCAGACCATCGGCGCCCAGACCCTGGTAAGTGAGCGACTTGGTGAGCATGGTCTGCGTGGAGTTAGAGCCCGAGCCGGCAATAACGGGGACGCGGCCCGCAACCTTCTTGACCACTGCGGCGACAACGGAGTTGTCCTCGTCGTCGGTCATCGTGGCGCTCTCGCCGGTGGTGCCCAGAGTGAGGATGGCATCGGTGCCATTTTGCAGGTGGAAATCGATAAGGCGCTCGAGCGCGTCAAAGTCGACGCTGCCGTCCTTTTTAAACGGCGTGACAAGGGCGACGATTGAGCCCTCGAGATTGCGGATGTCCATGTTCTTCTCCTTCGCTTCCGCGATCTGGATGCGTTTGTTCCATTGGGCGGCGACGGCCAGGCGTTCGTCCTGGGCGCGACGGCGGGCGCTTTCGGCGCGCGACTTGGCCAGCAGCTCACGGCCGCACGGCAGCACGTCGAGCGTGGCAAAGTAATCACCCGGGCGCTCGGCGCGGCGGATAAGGTCGGCCGAGCCATCGGGACGCAGTAGGACCTCGGCGGAGCGAAGGCGTCCGTTGTAGTTGTAGCCCATGGAGTAGCCATGCGCGCCGGTATCGTGGATCACGAGCAGGTCGCCCATGTCAATATGCGGCAGCTCACGATCGATGGCGAACTTGTCGTTGTTCTCGCACAGATTGCCCGTGATGTCGTACGTGTCCGTAATGGGCGCTGCGGTCTTGTCGGCGCCACCCGGCTGACCCATCACCGTGATATGGTGGTAAGCGCCATACATGGCGGGACGAATGAGGTCGACGGCACTGGCGTCCACGCCGATATAGTCCTTGTAGATTTGCTTCTCGTGGATGGCCTTGGTGACCAGGCACCCATAGGGGCCCATCATAAAGCGGCCCATCTCGGTGAAGATGGCCACATCGCCCATGCCGGCAGGAACCAGGATCTCGTCGTATGCCGCGTGCACCCCCTCGCCGATGGCGTGAATGTCGTTGGCCTGCTGCTCGGGCAGATAGGGGATGCCGACGCCGCCGGACAGATTGATGAAGGCGACGTGTGCGCCGGTCTCGCGCTCCAGGCGCGCGGCAAGCTCAAAGAGGATGCGCGCAAGCTTGGGGTAGTAGTCGTTGGTGACGGTGTTGCTGGCAAGGAATGCGTGGATGCCAAAAATCTCGGCACCCTTGGCCTTGAGCATGCGGAAGGCCTCGAAGAGTTGCTCGGTGGTCATGCCGTATTTGGAGTCGCCTGGGTTATCCATGATGCCATTGGAGAGCTGGAACAGGCCACCCGGATTAAAGCGGCAGCTGACCGTCTTGGGGATTGACCCCGCAACGTGCTCAAAGAACTCGATGTGGCTGATGTCGTCAAAGTTGACGATGGCACCCAGCTTGTCGGCGAGCTCAAAGTCCGCCGCCGGCGTGTCGTTGGACGAGAACATGATGTCATGTCCCGTAATGCCCAGCGAGCGGGCGATCATGAGCTCGGTATAGCTCGAGCAATCGCAGCCGCAGCCGTATTCGTTGAGAATGGAGATGAGCGCCGGGTTGGGATTGGCCTTGACGGCAAAGTATTCCTTAAAGCCCGGGTTCCATGCAAAGGCATCGCGCACTTCTTGCATATTGCGGCGGATGCCCGCCTCGTCGTATAGATGAAACGGCGTGGGGAACTGCTCGACGATATGCTCGAGCGTCTCCTTGTCCACAAACGGCTGCTTGGTCGCATATGCCTCGTTGGGAGTCAATGACATGTCCCGTAAACCTCGCTATCCAGACGGCGCTACCTGCGCATCGAATCCGCATAGCGCGGACCCAATGTCCGGATAGCGCTCCCGCATTGCTGCAGACAGTCCTGCGGGTGTTTCCCGCAGGCCCACCAGGCTGTTCGTGCCCGAAAAACCCAGTTCGGCGGGTTTCGCCTCCCCACGGGGTCAAAGCCTGCCGGCTCGCCCGCGGCTCTTCGTGCCCGCGCCTCTATCAAGTGGTAACGACCCTATCACGTTGCACTTTACCAAACAAGAGTATTCGTATATAACGTTTAAAAAATGCAGGGATATGCTGGAAACATGTGCGCCACAATCCTGTATCACAATAAGTTGCAACAGATGTGCCTCACGAAGGGATCCTCTATGACCGAGCTCCAAGAACTCCGTCGCTATCGCCGCGATCTCCATCGCATTCCAGAGCTCGATTTCGATCTTCCGCAGACGATCGCCTATATCGAGGGCGTGTTGGCGCCGCTCGCTTGCGAGGTGACCCATCCGTGCCCCAGCTGCGTCTGCGCTTTCTTCGACGCTGGCGTTGGTGCCGTGCATGCCACGGCGATTCGCGCCGATATGGATGCGCTGCCCATTGCCGAGGCAACGGGGGCAGCGTTCGCTTCGACCCATCCCGGCAAGATGCATGCTTGCGGCCACGATGGACACATGGCCATGGCGCTTGCGGCGGCAACCTTTGTCGACCGTACGATCCGTGAGCGGCCGGGCTCCATTAAGCGCAACGTGCTCTTTGTGTTTCAGCCGGCCGAGGAAACGACCGGTGGCGCCAAGACAGTGTGCGAGAGCGGCGTATTCGAGCGCTATGGGGCAGATCGCATCTTTGGCTTCCATGTATGGCCCGATTTGCCTGCCGGTACGTTGGCGAGCTGTCCCGGTCCGCTGCTAGCGCGTTCGAGTGAGACACACATTCATATCCATGGCACGAGTATCCATATCGCCAAGACCTATGGCGTTCCGGTCGAGGAGTCGCGCGATGCGGCGCTGGCGGCTGCCAAGTTCTTGGTTTCCGAGCGCGAGCTCATGGACGAGTTGGGTGTCGACGAGCCCTGCATTGGTAAGTTCGGCCTGCTGCAGGCCGGCACCGTCTGCAATGCGGTGGCGGGGGAGGCCCATGTTGCCGGCAGCCTACGTGTGTTTACGGACGACATGTTCGACCGCGCGCGCGAGGGCGTGCGCCGCGTGCTGGACGATGCCTGCGCCGCAACGGGCTGCACATATGACCTCGATTTTGCCGAGGGCTATCCGCCGGTCGATAACGACCCCGAGCTGTTCGCCCACATTGCGCCTGCCTTGCCCGAGCTGCAGCTCGTGGACGAGCCGCTGCTAATCGCCGAGGACTTTGCTTTCTATCAGCGCCATCTGCCGGGCGTGTTTTTCTTGCTGGGCACGGGCGTGCCAGAGGGACAAGAAAACCCGATCGACGCTGATGGCTGCCCAGCCTATGCCACGAGCGCCCTTCACACTGATACCATGCTCTTTGACGAGGAAATCCTACTCAAAGGCCTCGATGTCTACAAACGATTGCTTGGCTTGGAGTGACGATGGAACGACGCCGACAGTCTGCCGTATATAGTCCGGGTGGATGCGGATGCGGTTTGCTGCTGCTTCCGGTCATCGCTGTGAGCATTGGCGTGATGTTTGTGTTTGCTGGGCTGGCTGCGGCGGCACTCGTACTGTTTATCACCGCCATCGGCGTGACGGTCTGGCTGTGCCGTTCTCGCGAGC
>CAUAGV010000179.1 GCA_958428675.1 uncultured Collinsella sp. | reverse complement strand
GCCAGCATCTGGTCCTGCACGCCATGGCCATGCACAGCATCGACGTCCCCCTCGACTGGCGCGGCCTGGAGCCGATGCTCCTGGCCGTCGGCAGCACCATGCGCCGCGGCGCCATGCCGGCGCCCATCGCAGGTGCGCCCGAGAGCATCAAGCTCTTCTACCGTGTGGTTTGCGCGCCCGACCGCATCAACGACGATCTGCCACTGCTCCTGTTTTTGCAGGGCGGCCCCGGCGGCGAGAGCCCGCGTCCGCTGTCACCCACAAGCGACGGCTGGATCGAGGAGGCCGTCAAGCACTTCCGCGTCGTCCTGCCCGACCAGCGCGGCACCGGACGCAGCAGCTGTGTAGACGGGCGCACGATTGCCGCACTGGGCGAGCGTGCCGAGGCAGCCGGCGCCGATGCGGACCGCTCGCAGGCGGACTTCCTCAAGCGCCACCTCGCCAGCTCCATCGTGCGCGATTTTGAGTACCTGCGCCTGGTGGGCTTTGGCGGCAGGCCCTGGGTCACGCTCGGGCAGAGCTACGGCGGCTTTTTGACGCTGGGCTACCTGTCGCTCTTCCCCGAGGGCGTGGCGGCAAGCTTTACCTGCGGCGGCATCCCCCACGTACCGGCGAGCGCAAGCGAGGTCTACGCGCACACCTTCCCGCGCATGGCTGCCAAGACGCAGCAGTATTACAACCGCTACCCCGCCGACGTCGAGCGCGTGGCGGCCCTGGCAGATGCCCTCGAGGAGCAAAAGCCCGTGCTACCCGACGGCTCGCCGATGACGGTCGAACGCCTGCAGCTCATGGGCAGCGACTTTGGCATGAAGCCGAGCTTTGAGCGCATGCATTGGATTATCGATCATGCTTTTGTTGACGGCGACGGCACGCTGGCCTGCGGCGCCTCGGTATCCGACAGCTTTTTGATGCGCGCCTTCGAGCGCACCAACACGCGCACGAATCCGCTGTACTGGACGCTTCAGGAGTTCATCTACGCCGACGGCGACACCATGCCCATTCGCTGGGCCGCGGCAGAAGAGAAGGCCCATCGTGCCGAGTTCGACACGCTCACGCGACCGCTCATGTTTACCGGCGAGGCCATGTTCCCGTGGATGTTTGAGCAGATGCCCGAACTTAAGCCCTTCAAGCCGGCGATGGATCTGCTTATGGAAGACACAAGCTGGGACAAGATCTACGACCCGCAGCGCCTGGCGTGCAACGAGGTGCCCCTGCAGGCCGCGGTGTACTTCGATGACATGTACGTGGACTCGGGCATGCAGCTCGATACGCTCAGCCGCGTGGGCAACTCGCATGCCTGGGTGACCAACGAGTTCGAGCACGACGGCTTGCACGGCAGCGTGGTGTTCAAGCACCTCTTCGACGAAGCCCTCAACCGCGGAGACCTGCGCCAGATCTTCTAGCAAAGGAGTGTCCCAAAGTGCCGGCACATAAGGAACGTCCCCAAGTGCCGGAAAAGGAGAGGCAGCACTGCTGGCAAAACGAGCCGCAGCGCTGCCTCTCTTTATGCAAACACTATCAAGTTGTCCCTATGGATCGCGGGCTTCTCGGCCAGGTCTGCGAGCAGGCGGTTGCTGGCAATCTGGTCCTGGCGGCGGCCGGCGGCAAGCTCCAGCACGTCCGAATCGGCCTCGGCGATACCACGGGCGACAACCATGCCGCTCGGGTCGCACACGTCGAGCACATCGCCCTCGGAAAACACGCCATCGACCTCGCGAATACCCACCGCGAGCAGCGACGAACCGCGGCTGACCAGCGCCTTCGCGGCGCCGTCATCGACCGTCACCGAGCCGTGCGCCTTGTCGCCCAGTGCGATCCACAGCTTGCGCGGCGCAATGTCCAGGCGCTCCGCCGGCGGATCGAACAGCGTACCCACGCTCTCGCAGCGGGCCAGACGCACGAGCGCATCGGGCTCCTCGCCCGAGCAAATCACGCTCTGAATGCCCGCCGTCATGAGAATGCGGCTCGCGCGGATCTTGGTGATCATGCCGCCCGTGCCCACCGATGTGGAAGAATCGCCCGCCGAGGCGATGATCTTGGCGTCGATCTTATGCACGACCGGGACGAACTCGGCCGTGGGATCCTCGTGCGGATTGGCGGTGTAGAGGCCATCGATGTCCGAGAGCGTCACGCACAGATCGGCAGAAACCAGGCAGCTCACAAGCGCCGCCAGCGTATCGTTGTCGCCAAACTTGATCTCATCGACGGTGACGGTATCGTTCTCGTTGACGACCGGCACCACACCCAGCTCCACAAGGCGCAGCAGGGCGTCGCGCGCGTGCAGGTAGGACGTGCGGCGCGCCGTGTCGTGACGCGTGAGCAGCACGAGCGAGGTGAGCAGGTCGCGCGCATGGAACTCCTCGTCGTAGGCCGACGAGATGATGCACTGACCGGCCGAGGCGCAGGCCTGCAGGCTCGGCAGGTCACCGACCGGCTTACGGTCGAAGCCCAGCACGGGATAGCCGCAGGCAATGGCGCCCGAGCTCACCACGACCAGGCGCCAGCCAAGCTCGCGCAGCGCTGCGGCCTGATCGGCAAGCCCGCCGATAAAGGCGCGGTTGACCTTGCCGTCGGCGCCCACCACCGTGGACGAACCGATCTTTACCACCATCGTTTTATAAGAAGTCGTCATACGTCAAACCAATCAACTGTTCAGCGAACGGCCGAGCCGGCGGCAAGGGAAGCGTGACTCGCCCCTACCGCCCAAGGAATTAGTGAGCCCAGGGAAAGGCAGAGGCCGCGGCCATGTTCTTGCGCACGAGCTCGTCGCGCACCTGAGCCAGGCCCTGCTCCATACCCACCACATAGGTCTGCGGGTACAAGAAGCGCTTGAAAGCTGCGTCCAGATGGTCGAGCGCCCAAGCACAGCGCTCGCGCGCGTCCTGGATGCTCTCACGTGGAGCCACCGCACTGCCATCGCGCACGATCGGCACCAGCAGCTCGCGATACTCAAGTTCGGACACGTCGGTCACCAGGGCGGCATCGTTCACGGCCACAAGGGTATTGCCGCGCGCGGCGCCCTCCCCTGCCAGATGGTCCTCGTCATAAATCATGTCGCAGACCGGGCCGCCAAAGCCGTCGTAATAGCGTCGTACGCGCTGCACGCCGGGGATCGTGCGCTTGTAGGGCTGCTCGGAAAGCTTCACCACCGGCGTCCACGGCTCCGCGTCGCTCGCACGACGGGCCGAAAGCTTGTACACGCCGCCCAGCGCAGGCTGATCGTAGCAGGTCGCAAGCTTGGTACCCACGCCAAAGCTGTCGATGGGCGCGCCCTGGTCGAGCAGCGACTGAATCGTGTACTCATCCAAATCGTTAGAAACCGAGATCCCCACATAGGGCAGGCCCTCGGCATCAAAACGGCCGCGCACATACTTGGAGAGCTTGGCGAGGTCGCCGGAGTCGATGCGAATGGCCGACAGGCGCTCGCCCACCGCTTCCATCTCCTTGGCAACCGTAATGGCATGCTCGCAACCCTCGCGTACGTCGTAGGTGTCGATGAGCAGCGTGCAGTTCTTGGGACTCGACTTAGCAAAAGCCCGGAATGCCTCGAGCTCGGAGTCGAAGCTCATGACCCAGCTGTGCGCATGCGTGCCAAAGACGGGAATACCGTAGCGGCGGCCGGCGAGCACATTGGACGTAGAGGAGCAGCCGGCAACGTAGCTCGCGCGCGCGACGGCCAGCCCGCCATCGGGACCCTGGGCGCGGCGCAGGCCAAACTCGGCAACGGGACG
>CAUAGV010000178.1 GCA_958428675.1 uncultured Collinsella sp. | reverse complement strand
TGCATTAATGCCTCGACGTTTGCCCAGATAAAACCTGCCAAAATAAACCTGTCCCTTTTTGGCAGGTTAGATGGTGAATTCGGCGAAGTTACGGTCGCCGCCTGCGGTATCGGTGTCGCCTGTTGCGGTTGCTGGCGCCAGCGCGTCACCGCCGACGCTTTGCAGCAGCTCGGCTACGTTGGCGTCGGGGTTCTGGCATAGGATGTCGAGCAGCTCGATAAAGTCACGAATAACTTCACGCGGCGTCAGATGCGTATCGGCTCCCACACGACCGAACTCGATCTTGAGGAAGTCCACCAAGTCGTTCTCGGTAAGCGTGGGCGTCCAGCCAAAGTAGCCGGCGTGAATTTGCATGAGTTTTTCGATCAGCACCAGCAGCTCCTCATAGGTGAGTGGCTGCAGGCGGATGATGGGTGCGAGCATGTCCTTAAGGTCCTCGCGCGCAAAGCGACCCTGAGCGAGTCGGCTGCGCAGAGCCTCGTAGGAGAACACGCCGCGGCGGCGGTCTTCGATGGAGGTTGGAGTGCCGCCCATGATCATGCCCAGGTACTGCGCCTTGCCCTGGAGCGTGTCGTTGTACATGGTCAGGATCTTCTCGTAGTTATATTGGCGCGTAATCGCGTTGGGAATCTTGTACAGATTCACGAGCTCGTCGATGAGCACCAGCATGCCCTTGTAGCCGCTGCAGACCAAAAAGCGCGCAATGAGCTTAACGTAGTCGTACCAGTCGTCATCGCTGATGATGGTCGAGGAGCCCAGTTCGGCGCGAGCCTCGCTCTTGGTGCGGTATTCGCCGCGGATCCATTTGGTCACGCGGCTCATGGTCTCTTCGTCGCCCTCGGATACGGCCGTGCGATAGCGGCGGAGCATGCGGGTGAAGTCAAAGCCGTGGACCATCTCCTCGAGCGGGGCCAGTTGGGTATTGACGACCGACTCGTCGACGTCGGCACACGAGGCGACCCAGCGATCCAGAATAAGGCTGAGCGCACCGCCCTCGGGGCGCGTCTTGGTCGATATGTTGCGGATGAGCTCGCGGTAGGTGGCAAGGCCCTGCCCCTGACCGCCTTGCAGGCGGCGCTCGGGCGACAGGTCGGCATCAGCGACGACGAATCCCTCGCCCATGGCGTGCGTGCGGATGGTCTGGAGCAAAAAGCTCTTGCCGGCGCCGTAACGACCGACCAGAAAGCGGAAGCTCGCGCCACCGTCGGCGATGAGACTCAGATCGGTGAGCAGGGCGCGGATCTCGACCTCGCGCCCTACGGTGATGTAGGGAAGGCCGATGCGCGGGACCACGCCGCCCTTGAGTGAGTTGAGAATGACGGCGGCGACGCGCTTGGGCACGCGGGGTGCTGCGGATGCGGTATCACTCATGGTCTAGGTATCCTCTCACGTCTGCTTCGTAATCCTCGATAATTTGCGGTCCTGCCGCGCCGAATTCGATAATGGTGTCTCCCACCAGGTCAAAGAGCGCCTCGTTGATGCTGTCGACGAGCATGTCCTCGCTCTGCCCCGATTGCACTACCGCCGATTCCGCCTGTACTGCGTTGTGCTCGAGCAGCGCGCGGAGATAGGCGTCTGCGGCAGGCGTGAGTTCGTTCGTGGCGTCAGCGGGCGCAACAGCTGCGAACGCGGGCGTCGGCGCGAGAAGCGGTGCCACGACACCAAACTGTTCGGTGGATATGGTTGGCTCGTCGGTCTCGTCCTGCCGAATGGGTGCCGCGACCGCCTCGACAATCGCGTCGGCTACGGGCTCGGCTTCCGGTTGCCCTGAGTTCGCTGTCTCGACTTCCACGGGCGCGCTGTCCTCGCGCTCTTCATCGATTAAAAGCGCTTCGCGCGTTTGCGCAGCGGCGCTCCGAATGTGCCCCAGCTGAGTCAGGTCGATATCGATCTTGACGGGCTGGTGTGCGGCGTCCCACGAAAGCCATGCCACAATCTCGTCATCGATAATCTTGGCCAGATATTTGGGGACCTTTTCTTCCTTAAGGGGATGGGCGGGGCCCAGCGCCAGGCGCAGGCGTTGGTCGCAGGCGCGCATCATTTCACCGAGCTTGTTGCTCTTTTGCCTACTACCGTGGATACGCATACATTCCCAAAAGCCGTTTTGGCAACGGTAGATATGGATAGGATCCAAGCGGTATTCGCAGTCCTCGTGGCGCTCGGGCGCAAAGAATACGGCCGAGGCAAACATGGTGTAGGGCATGGCCGTCTCCTCCCCAAATAAACTCGCCACGATGCCGGTCTTTCGGTGCGTGTCATAGTAGCGCGCCATGCGGACATACACGGCGCATGCTACGTGGCGCAGATCGCGATGGTGGCTGCGATCGAGCCGCGAGTTATTTAGGTTGTACGTGGAGAGGGCGTTGATGGCGGCCATGAGTCGCTCCTCGCGCACCTCATCGGGCGGAAGGGGGAGCGTGGGCTCGGAGGTTTTGCGACGCTTAGGGGTCTGGCCGGACGGTGCCGGTGCTGGTACAAGGTCTCGTGCCGCGCGTCGCAGCTCGATAAGGGCGTTGTCGAACATGACGGTTTTGGAGTCGCGAAGCAGCTTGGGGTCGAGCCCGTGGAATACGGCGTAATCCTGCAGCCATACGCGTGCAAACCGGTCGATGCCGGGCTCGAAGGCGCGATAGACATCCCAAAAAGCCTTGATCTTGTTAAAACCATCGAGTGGATTATCTACGCCAATGCCGCAAATCAGCTCATAGAGATACAGAAAGGCAAAGGACGTAGACGTTTCCTCGACGGTTCCGCGGCGCACTTGGGCACGCCAGGTAAAGTAGCCGCGCAGCTGCCGGTCGCTCATGGCGTTGTAGGTGGGAAAGTACGACTTAAAGGTGCCGTTGTAGGGACAGTCGTCCTCAAAGTCGGCCATCAGCAGGCCCTGGCGGTAAAAAAGCTCGGCTTCCGAAAGCCAGCGGCCCGCACCGCCCTTGGGGTCATCCTGCCAGCGCGATATCTCGCGCATTTTACGGTACTGGTCGGGGAGGAAATTCTGCATCTGTCGGCCGGTTTTGAGAATCGGCTCGTCTGCGTAGGTTTCGTTTGAGAAGCGGGCGGACTGATGGGTCCGGGCCTCGGCCATAATGCGCTCGATGAGCATCTTGATGTCCTGGTCGGCCACCGCTCCTCCTCTCGAACGCAGCTACGGTGACCTCATATCATAGCACAGCATCAAACAGATGTTCGAGATACCGCTGCGTTGATAGATTTAGAACAGGAGGGCGTAGATGACGGCGATGACGACGGAGGGAAGCATATTGGCCGTGCGGAAGGTCTGAGGACGGATGAGGTTGACGCCGACGCAGAAGATGAGCATGGAGCCTACGAGCGAAAGGCTGTTGAGGGCAGCTGTGGTCATGATGGGGGAGAGCGCGCCGGCAAACAACGTGATCGTCCCCTGGAACACGGCGACGGGCAGGGCGGAGAAGATACAGCCGCGGCCAAGCGAGGCCGTCATGGTGCAGACGATGATGCAGTCCAGTGCGCCCTTGAGGGCAAGCGTCGACCAGTCGCCGAGCAGGCCGTCCTGGATCGATCCCACAATGGCCATGGCGCCGATGCACACGGTGAGTGAAGTCGAGACAAAAGCGTTGGTGAACTCGTTATCGCCCTCACTGCCAGTCTTGCGCTTGAGCCATTCGCCAAGGTTCTCGATGGCGGCCTCCAAGTTGATGGCCTCGCCGATGAGCGAACCGAGCGCAAATGAGACGATGAGCATGGTGGTACCGGTGGTCGCTAGCGCCTTCCCATCGATGATGAGCATCTTTTGCATGGTGCCGCCCAGGC
>CAUAGV010000177.1 GCA_958428675.1 uncultured Collinsella sp. | reverse complement strand
CGCCAATACCTATCATCTGTCCATGCGTCCCGGCGAGGATACCATCGCCGAGCTGGGCGGCCTGCACAAGTTCATGAACTGGCACGGCCCCATCCTCACCGACTCGGGCGGTTTCCAGGTCTTCAGCCACAACGATGCCGTCAAGCTCACCGACGAGGGCGTGCGCTTTATCGTCAACGATTACGACGGCCGCCACGTGTTTTGGACGCCCGAGGACAACATGGAAATCGCCATGAAACTTGGCTCCGATATCTGCATGCAGCTCGACCAGTGCCCGGGCTATCCCGCCACGCGCGCCTACGTTGAGCGCGCCGTTGAGCTGTCGAGCATGTGGGCCGAGCGCTGCTATAAGGCGCATACCCGTGATGACCAGGCGCTCTTTGGCATCGTTCAGGGCGGCATGCACCTGGATCTGCGCCTGCGTTCGCTGCGCCATCTGGAGGAGTGCGGCGACTTCCCGGGCTATGGTATCGGTGGCTATTCGGTGGGCGAGGATCACGAGACCATGTTCGAGACCCTGGCGCCGCTCGTGAGCGAGTACATGCCCAAGCATAAGCCGCGCTACCTGATGGGTGTCGGCAACCCCACCACGCTCGTGCGCGGCGTGGGCGTGGGCATCGACATGTTCGACTGTGTGCTGCCGACGCGCACCGGTCGCATGGGCACGGCGTTCTCCAGTGAGGGCCGCCTCAACTTCCGTAACGCGCGCTTTGCGCACGACGACGGTCCCATCGATCCCACCTGCACCTGCCCGGTGTGCACAGGCGGTTACAGCCGTGCGCTCATCCGTCACATGGTCACGCAAAAGGAGATGCTCGGCGGCATTCTGCTGTCGATGCACAACATCTACTACCTGCTCAACCTGATGCAGCGCGCCCGCCAGGCCATTATCGAGGGTCGTTACGGCGCGTTCGTGAGTGACTGGATGAACAGCCCAGCGGCGGTGGATTACTAAGAGCGACAGACACGCTTGCAGAGCGTGGGCAACGGCAATGGCCGAGCGCCAGCCGGTCGTCACATTCGCTGACACCGGTTGCGCGACCGCTGACCGATAGCTTGCAAGTGCTTGATGCATCGTGGGTACCATACCGAATAGTTGATGTTCGGGCGGGTGTTTGACGCATGGCGTCAACCCCGCCCGCTTTTCTTTTTCTCGATAGGAGTACCCATGATTAAGAATGAGAACGTCGAGGGCGAGCCTGCTTACGACGAGACGTACCGCCGCGGTCCCGTGGTCATGCGCGGCCCCATGATTCCTAAGGACAACACTTACGCCAACCTGCTGGCGCCCGAGGAGTCGACTGACTGGCTGCACGCCGACCCCTGGCGCGTGCTGCGAATTCAGGCAGAGTTTGTCGATGGCTTTGGCGCGCTTGCCGAGCTCGGGCCCGCGGTGACCATCTTCGGCAGTGCCCGCACGCCCAAGACCGATCAGCTCTACAAGGCGGCGCGTACCGTCGGGCGCAAAATCGCTCAGCGCGGCGTGGCGGTTATCACCGGCGGCGGTCCCGGCGTCATGGAGGCAGCCAACAGGGGAGCGGCGAGCGCCAACGGCAAGTCGGTCGGCCTGGGTATCGAGCTGCCGCACGAGCAGGGGCTCAACAAATACGTGAACCTCGGCATGGACTTCCGCTACTTCTTTGTGCGCAAGACCATGTTCGTTAAGTACAGCTCGGGTGCCATCGTATTTCCCGGCGGCTTTGGTACGCTCGACGAGATGTTCGAGGTTCTCACGCTGGTGCAGACGCACAAGGTCAAGCGCATGCCGCTCGTGCTGGTGGGCACCGAGTACTGGCAGGGCCTATTCGACTGGCTCAACGGCCCGGTGATGAGCACCGGTATGATTAGCCCGCTCGATCCGGATCTGGTACACATTACCGACGACCTCAACGAGGCCGTTGACATTGCGCTCAGCGGGCTGATGTAGATCAATCGTGCCCACGCGACATGAATACGCATGGCAATCTGATGTTATCTAACATCAGATTGCCATTTATATTGGGTATACTGGTGTAAAAGACGAGGGCGAGGAGGTCGCAAATGTCTACAGCAACAGTTAAGCCTACGACGGTTCGAATCGAAGAGGGGCTCAAGGAGCAGGCGACTGAGTTCTTGGATTCGGTCGGCCTCAGCCTCAATTCCTATCTCAATCTTGCCGTTCGGCAGCTGGTAAATCAGCGAAAGATTCCTTTTGAGATTGTAGGAAGGGCGGAGGTGCCCAACGAGGTGACGAGGCGCGCCATGGTGATCGCCGAGGCTCATGAGCTGCGGATTTTGCCAGACGACAGCTCGTCGTTCGACAACGTGGACGATCTGATGTCGTTCCTCGATGAGGACTAACGATGTTTGAGATTAAAGTCGAGGCTCAGTTTAAGGCGGATTACAAACGGACGATGCGCGTCCATCCGCAGCTAAAAACGGAGTTTAAAGCGGCCATCGCAGAGCTTGCGGCTCACGGCTCGCTTCCCGCGGAATATGGTGCGCACGAGCTCTCAAACCCGGGTGGCAATTACAACGGCCACATTGATTTCCATCTATCCGATGGCCTGGTCGATGTGGTTGTTCTCTACTTGCCGCATAAGACTAATCCGGTGATCCGGCTGGTGAGAATGGGCTCGCACGAGGAGCTGTTCCAAGGTCCGCAGGGCTGATTGCCCACTTATGACTTGCGGTGAAATAGGGATTGATGAACGGCCGATTGGCTAAAAGCCCTATTTCACCACAACTGCTGGGGACGCCCCGTTCGTTGCTGCGGTTTCCGATTCCCCTTTTCGCTGGATTTCGCTCAAAAACTCGGCTGCGACTTCGCTGCTTTTGAAACGAATGCTGCAGTCTTCTTTCTTTGGGAAAGCCAGCAACGGAATAGCTCCGTACCAGACGGTTTGCTCGTCAATCACTGATGCGCACAGGCGTCCTTCGGCTTTGATGAGATAGTTGACGTTCATCTCGGCAAAAATCGCTTTCACGTCATCGCGCGGAGTCGAAGCAATGGAAATCTCAAGGGAAATCCCACGGGCAGTGGCATCCGCGAGTGCGGCGGCGAGCTTTTCGAGGCATGCGGCGGATGCGTAGGGCGCGGCAATAAAAATGCTTTTCGATGCGTTCGCGATGTCATTCGCAAAAGCCTCCACGACCCTTGCCGACCTAACGAGGATATTTCGATCGTCCTGTCTGTTGTCGTTTGCTGCAAAGACTTCATACCCCAGCTTGGCGTAGGTCTTGAGTCTCTTTTGGTACATGCGTGCGAGCATGGGTATCGACAGGTCAACATAGTCGAATATCTCAACTCGCTGTTTGCCCTCGTGGCTTCTGTGTAGCCTGCCCGCCTGCTGCGTTATACTGCCGTCCCAAGATATTGGTGTGGCAATGAGTAGAGTGTCAAGGTAGGACAGGTCGAAGCCCTCGCCCAGAAGACTTTCGGTTGCGACAATGATTCGATGCTCATGCTCGAAGCCGGGAAGACTGTTCAGTATTGCTTTTCTTTCTTTGGCGTCGATTTCTCCTGTTAAGAGTATGGGTTCGTGTCCGCGGCGTTGAAGTAACCTGCATAGATCTTCGGCATGCTTTTTTCTTTTAGATAGCACAAGCGGATGCCGACCGTTTGATGCGGCTTCGAGGGCGTCGTCGACAATTACTTCGTTTCTCGTGGCGTGCACACACAGGAGGTCTAGAACCTGATTAAAGGATGCCCCTGGTTCGTAGGTGGGTAATCTGACTCCGGTAAAACACGGTCTAACAACGCGCTGAATCCCCTGTTGAATTGCTTGCGTTTTGGGATCGATGCTATGGCGAAGCGGGCCACAGAGCA
>CAUAGV010000176.1 GCA_958428675.1 uncultured Collinsella sp. | reverse complement strand
AACAGGTGTTGGGCTACGAGAGCCCACTATACGGTAGGCGTACGGCCCAGTTTAAGATCATGCCGCTCGATTTTACGACGACCCTCGGCCTGTGGCAGAGCATGAGTCGCGAAGACGCTGCGGTTTGCTATGGCATGACGGGCGGCATTCCCGCATATATCGAGAAAGTCGATCCTGCCGCACCGCTCAAGGACAACATCAAACGTCTTTTTCTTACTCCTACGGGCTATCTCTTTGAGGAGCCGAGTAACCTGCTAATGCAAGAGTGCCGCAATCCCGAGCAATATGATGCGATCGTGCAAGCAATTGCTCAGGGGCGCTCGAAGATCTCGGAGATTGCGAGCTCTACGGGAATCCCCGCGAGCAACGTAAAGAGCTATGTGGATAAGCTGGCGTCGCTTGGGATTGTCGAGCGCGAGCTGCCCCTAAACGAGACGAGCAATAAGCGGGCCGTGTATCTACTGAGCGACCAGATGTTTAGGTTCTGGTACAAGTTTGTTCCGCAGAACATCGGGCTGATTCAAAACGATATGGCCGAGATGGCGTATAAGCGCATTGAGCCGCACATATCGGATTACATGGGTACGGTCTTTGAGCTTATATGCAAACAATACGTGTACGAACTCGCGCGCGCGGGCCAGCTCGATGTGGTTCCGGCGAGCGTCGGGCGCTGGTGGGGGACGGATAATCGCACGCATACGCAGGAAGAAATCGACTTGATTGTTGACGATGGCGAGGGCACTGCACTGTTTGCGGAGTGCAAATGGCGCAATGAACCGGCGGGCGAAGACGTGCTGCAAAAGCTCGTTCATCGAAGCGAGCTCTTTAGACGGCAACGAAAAAGCTATGCGCTTTTCTCAAAAAGCGGCTTTACGCAGGGATGTCGGGATGCCGCGGAGAGTAGGGGAGACGTCAAGCTGATCTCGTTTGCCGAGATGTGAGGGGCCACCCTGTGTTTGTGTCTGCACAGGCGGTTACGCTTACTGCGACGAAGCCGTTCGAGAAACGAGCGGCAGGCAACGGAGAAAGGCCCTAACCGTGTCAGCTGAAAAGATGCCGGGTGTCTCGGCTGCCGATACGACGAACTTTGCGCGCCAGATCGTGCTGGACTTTGAGTTTGCGCCGGTGCCAAAGCAGCGTCAGCGCCGTGGACTGTGCAATGAGATTATCGAGGTCGGCGCCGTCAAGCTCGATTACCACGGCAACGTTATGGGCGAGTTCTCGCAGTTTGTGCAGACGGAATTTACCGAGGGCGTTGCGCTCCCCGTCCGCGAGCTCACAGGGATATCGGCCGTGGACACCGCGATGGTCGATCCGCTCTACGTGGTGATCAAAAGGCTCGGCGATTGGGTCGGTCGCTACTCCGCCCAGATAGTTTGCTGGAGCGGGACGGATCATCGACAGCTTATGACCGAGTGCCAGGCAAAGCATGTCGACCTTGCCGCATTTCCTACGGACTGGGCCGACCTGCAGGCGTTTTACACCTCGATCATGGACGTGGGCAGCCACGGGTGCGTCTCTTTGAGTGACGCGGCAACGTGGTTTGGCATCAAGTTCGACGAGTCAACGGGTCACGCCCACAGCGCTCTAGTCGATGCGCGCGTGACCGCCAGGCTGCTCAGGCAGGTGATGGACGGGGACTACCGCGTGAGCCCGCGTGCCCAGGAGATCCGCCAGCGATGGGGGATGGGCGAGCGAGCCCAGACGCGCCTCTCCAGCAAATGCCCCGAGCTGAGCGATCTGCTGCTGAAGCTGAAGGCGGAGGGGGTAGGCCTTTTGAGAACGCCATTCGGTTTGGCATGGCAGCGCTGTAAGCGCGACTCCGCCCTGCTGTTTGAATCGAAGCGTCAACCAGTATGACGAGCTGTCTGGTCTGTCTGCCTACGCCCCCGCAATCCCGCGCGCTGCACTCAGCAGCTCGTACTCCCTTTGGCTCCACTGACGCAGTTCGGCCGCGCGTACGGCATCTCGACACAGGTCCAGGAACACCTCGGCTCCCTCGCAGAAGCACTCGCGGGCAAAGGCGCCCGAGCCGTCCGCAACGCACGCGCCGTCAGCAAAGAGCTTCCAGCTAGACGGCTCGCGCGAGTCATCTCCGAGTAGCTTGATCTGCAGCACATGCGGGCTGCCGGCGGCGCAGAGTTCTTCCTCGAGCACCTGCACCGTAAAGCGCATCTGGTGGGAGAGGCTGCTCTTGATCATGGCCGAGGCGTAGCCATTTGGCTTATCCAGAAGATGCATGTGATTCGGTTTGACGACCAGGTTGTGGAAGTTGCGCTCGCTGCGCACGGAGAAATTGTCCATACGGACTCCTTTCATCGATGTTGGCAGGGCCACCGTGCCTCTTGGCCGGTTGGCGTCGGGATCGTGGAGCCAACTCTCTACCCCGACTCTAGATAAAACGCGCCCGCTCCTTGCAGGCACGATGGAGTCTATCAACGTGTACGGACAGAAATCAAGCGCCATCCGCGAAATGACGTGCGGATGGCGCTGGTTTCCCAAGTGATTATTCGGCTTTCATCCGGAAAAGTGTCGAAATCAGCCGTGTAAAAGTACGGAAAAGCGTCGAAATAGGCACCTTAAAACTTCGGAAAAGTGTCAAATTCGATAGGCAAATTATCCGGAAAAGTGTAGCTGGATGACAAAACAGCACTTAGAAGCCGGTGCTGGATGCGGGATCCTGCGGCCGCCTTCAGCCCTCGCTACTCGTCGTCTCCGTCGTTGGGGTCGCCCTTGAGGGTGTTGATGTCCAGATACTCGTTATCGTCCTCTTTTTGCTGGGTCTCCGACTCCGCTTGGGTGGGGCCGGAGAACAGCCGGAATCCCTCAAACGCAATGACACCGAGCAGGGCAATGACAATGGCGATAAAGGCAACCTTGACTGCCTGCGGAAATTCCGAAAAACGCAGCGCCTTTTCCTCGGCGTAATAATCGGCGAAGCGCTCTTCGCCCGTGCTTTTGGTATACGCCGGCGCGGACGCGGCCTCCGGGTCATATTCCGGTGCAGGCGTGGCAGCGTACGGATCGTTGAGATAATCGCTCGATGCGGTGCCATAATCCTCGGTCTCGATGCGATCGGTGCCAGCATAGCCATCGGAATAATCGGAATATGCCGCACCGCCCTCATAGTCCGCGGCGCTCGTGTTGGCGGCAAAAAGCGGGTTAACTGGAACGTCGAGCGCCGGCATGCCGGTAGAGGTCTCATCCAGATCGGCTGCAGCCCAGGAATCGTAGGCAACCTGATGGGCAACGGGCTCATCGAGCCTTGTGACCGGAGACTTGCGTGCCGCAGGAACGGGCAACTGCTGGGCGCTGTACATAACGGTGCTGTCGGCCGATTTGCTCCGCGTCGCCGCAGCGAGAAATGCCGCCGTCTCGGACGGGTCGCTTGCGGGGCGGGGAGTGGGCGTGGGCGCCGAAATGGGTGCGGGCGTAGACGCGGGCGTCGAAACAGGCGGCTGCGCAGGAGTCGGCGCAGATGCGGGCTTAGGCGCAAGTGCGGGATTGGGGCTTGACGGGCGAGCCCCACCGCCCATGAGTTCGTCGGCGGTCCACGGGCGATCATCCATCACGTCGTCAAGGCTCAGCGAAAACAGGTCGTCTTCACCCTCATCGAACATGCGGTGCACATGTCCACCAATTGCCGGAATCAATCCGCGACCGGTGCATGATGCCTTGCTCAACGCCATTCTGTTCCACCCTTTCGAAATACTAATGACATCGATTATATGGAACTTTCCAAGCGGCTCGGTCTTGGATTCATGCTTTCCAGAACTCGCGCCCAAAAGGGGAGGGGCAATCCAGGCGAGTGCCTACTTGTCGCCTGCTGCCGCCTT
>CAUAGV010000175.1 GCA_958428675.1 uncultured Collinsella sp. | reverse complement strand
CATGTGCCCGATGAGTCCGTTGAGCCGATCCTTTCGGTCCGTGATTTCTGCATCCAGTTTGAGCACCACGGTGATATCAACGTCGTCGACCACGTCAACTTTGACGTCCGTCCTGGCCAGACCATGGGCCTGGTCGGTGAGTCCGGCTGCGGTAAGTCCATCACCACGCTGGCCATCATGGGCCTGACCGACGATGACGAGCATCTTTCTGGCGAGGTTCTCTGGGAGGGCCGCGACCTGCTCAAGATGAGCAAGAAGGAGTGGTTCGGCCTTCGCGGTACCGATATCGCCATGGTCTATCAGGACGCCCTGTCCTCGCTCAACCCCTCCATGCTCATTTCCGCCCAGATGAAGCAGCTCACCAAGCGTGGCGGCACCCGTAGCGCCGAGGAGCTCCTGGAGCTCGTGGGCCTCGACCCCAAGCGTACGCTCGAGAGCTATCCGCATGAGCTTTCCGGTGGTCAGCGTCAGCGCGTTCTGATCGCTATGGCCCTTACCCGCGACCCCAAGCTGGTCATCTGCGACGAGCCCACGACCGCTCTGGACGTTACCGTCCAGAAGCAGGTCATCAAGCTGCTTAACGATCTTCAGGCCAAGCTCGGCTTTGCCATGATCTTCGTTTCGCACGACCTGGCACTGGTCGCCGAGGTCGCTCATAACATCACGGTTATGTACGCCGGTCAGGTTATCGAGCAGGCGCCCACCAAGGAGCTGCTCACCAACCCGATTCACGAGTACACCCGCGGCCTTCTGGGTTCCGTCCTGTCCATCGAGAGCGGTTCGGGCCGCCTGCACCAGGTGCCCGGCGCCGTTCCGAGCCCGCGCGATTTCCCCAAGGGCGATCGCTTCGCACCCCGCTCGAGCCATCCGCGCATTGGCCTGGACACCCGTCCGGTCTTCAAGCGCGTGCCCGGCACCGAGCACTTCTATTCCGAGCTCCCCGATGAGGTGCTCAAGGCAAATGGTTTGACCCCTCACGCGGAGGTGATGTAGATGAGCGAGACCGCAGTCAACGGCGTCGAGCCGATCATCTTCCTTGATGACGTCCACGTCACCTTTAGGACCCGTACCGGCTCGATTCTGCACCCCAATCTGGTTCACGCCGTCCAGGGTGTAACGATTAAGCTCATGCCCGGACAGACCATCGGCATCGTCGGCGAGTCCGGTTGCGGAAAGTCCACCACCGCTAACGTCATGTGCGGCCTGCAGGCCCCCACGAGCGGCAAGGTCTACTTTAAGGGCAAGGACGTTACCAAGCGTACTGCCGAGGACCGTCGCCACATGGGTCGCGTCATCTCGGTCGTGTTCCAGAACCCGGCCACGGCGCTCAACCCCCGCATGGTCGTTCGCGAGCAACTGCTCGACCCCATGCGCGTCCACAACCTGGGTACCGAGGCCGAGCAGGAGAAGCGCGTCAAGGAGCTCTTGGAGCTCACCGGTCTGCCCAGCTCCGCCGCCGAGGTTCTTCCCGGCCAGCTTTCGGGCGGCCAGCGCCAGCGCGTCGCAATTGCCCGTGCCCTTTCGCTGAACCCCGATGCCATCATCGCCGACGAGCCCACCTCGGCTCTGGACGTTTCGGTCCGCGCGCAGATTCTGAACCTGCTGACCGACCTTAAGAAGGAGCTCGGCCTGGCCATGGTGTTCATCAGCCATGACATCCAGACGGTCCGCTATATCTCTGACGACATTATCGTTATGAATGGTGGCAAGATCGTTGAGCAGGGCGAGGCCAAGCAGGTCTTCCAGCACCCTCAGGACCCCTATACCAAGATGCTGCTCGGCGCTGCGCCGTCGCTGCTGCATCCCAAGCTCGGCGAGTAGCCTCGCTTTCCCTCCCGTGCGCCCGGTTCCCTTGCCGGGCGCACCTCCGTTGCGATTTCGAAAGGCTGGGTTCACGAGCCATGCCAAGTGCTCAGGAGCTACAACAGCAATTTGGTGAATATCGAGGCGCTATGCCCCGTCCATCGGATTTCGATCTCTTTTGGAAGGACCGCATGGCCGAGGCCGACGCCGTCGAGCTCGACTACGCGATTGAGGCGGCTTCGGTTGCGGATTCCGCGACCTGTCGGTTTTTCGACCTCTGGTTTACCGGCATGTGTGGTGCACGCCTGCATGCCAAGTATCTCAAGCCGGTCTCGGAGGAGCCCGTGCCGCTGGTGCTTCAGTTCCATGGATATCCGGGTGCGAGCCGCAGCTGGTTTGAGCAGGCGTCGTTTGCTGGCATGGGCATGGCGCTCATTGCTCTCGATTGTCCTGGCCAAGGAGGCCCCTCCGAGGACATTGGTGGATTTGCGGGCACGACGGTCGCTGGCCATATCGTCGCCGGTATCGACGGCGATCCGGCCAACCTCTACTATGTCCGCCTGCATCAGGATATCCGCATTCTGTGCCGTATCGTTCGCGAGCTCGAGGGCATCGATCTTACCCGCGTGTATGTAAACGGCGCATCGCAGGGCGGCGGTTTGGGTATTGCGACCTGCGCGCTCAATAGCGATTTAGTTGATCGCGCGGCTATTCTCTATCCCTTCTTATCGGACTTCCGCCTGGTTTGGGATCTGGACGCCGACGATATTGCCTACGAGGGCCTGCGCTATTGGTCGCGTTGGTTTGACGAGGACTCGACTCGTATCGAGGAAGCCTATGCCAAGCTGGCGTACTTCGATTCCAAGAATTTTGCCCCCATGGTCAAGTGCCCCGTGCTGTTTGGCACGGGCACGGCCGATATCGTCTGTCCGCCGGCAACGCAGTTTGCGGTGTACAACAACCTGTCCTGTGACAAGCGTCATGAGTTCTTTGAAGGCTTTGGCCACGAGGAGATTCAGGATTTTGACGATCTGATCATTCCGTTTTTCTGTGAGGAAGGGGAGGCTCATGTCTAAGTGCGAGAGCAATGTTGACGAGCTGATCGTCCCCGGGCTCGCGGGGATTGCTGGGACGGTTTCGTCAAGGCTCTTCGATTTCCGGGATTGGCGCGGCGATGCTTCGGCGGATGTTTCCGAATTAGAGACAGCCGCTTCGGACCTTGAGGTTTGCGGGCTGACTGTTACGGCGATTGATTTCGCCAATCCGTGCGCGCGCTACTCCGAGGTTTCCTTTGAGCTCGGCGGGTATGTCGTGCACGGCCGTTTGATTGAGCCCTCAGGCCGCGCCCGAGCATCCGAGCTTGTTCCGCTCTGTCTGATGTTTCACGACATCGATCGACCCGTGCGTGGATGGCATCACATGACGAGGTTTGCCGCCATGGGGTATGCCGTGCTTGCACTAGACGACGTTGTTACTGGTGCGGACGACCTGCAGTGGGGGATTGTTTCGCCCGCTTTTGTCGGGCGCGTCCGTTGGGGCTGCGCGTTGGCGAAGGTTGCGCGCAATCTTGATGGCATGGACCCCGACCGCATCTTTGCATGGGGCGAGGGCCTTGGCGGCGGAGTCGCGCTGGCGGTTTCTGCTTTGGATGAGCAGGGCCTCGCCTGCACGGCGGTCGCCAATCCGATTCCCGGTGGCCTCGAGGCGCTGTCGTCTCAGGTGCGCGGCTCGGTGCTCATGGGCACTTCGCTCATGGATACCGTGAGCGACCCCAAGGGTCAGTTTGCCGTGTTCAACGGTCTTGAGTGTGACCGGAGGCATATCATCTATGCCAAATACGCTCACGAGCGCATTAATGCGTTCGAAAACGAAGTCGTCGACTTCTTTAACCAAACGTTCTACCCGTGTTCTTTGGCCTAGACGGCCTGGACACTGCCAACAAGAGTGGGTGGCATAGGGTCGCCCGCCAGACAACTAAGGAGATTCTTGTGGCAACTCAGAAATTCACCGGCGTTATCCCTCCCGTCGTTGTTCCCGATACCGAAGACCACCAGCTCGACGTTGCCTCCTTTGAGCGCAGCATCAACCGCATGATCGATGCCGGCGTCGATGGCCT
>CAUAGV010000174.1 GCA_958428675.1 uncultured Collinsella sp. | reverse complement strand
ATACGCTCCGCATCTGACGCGCTGCGCTGTTTATCAAGATGGTCCGAGCCGTTGTATTCAATCCCCGTACCTCTCGCAGGCGCATATACATCGATCTCGAAATACCCGGACTTAGCGAGATATTTGAACTCGCTGGGAACATCGACCCGATGGTTGAGCTCGATCTTGACGTATCCCAGCCCGCCCTGGGAACGTTTTGCTACGACCATGATTGCGGTGGCCGTCTCCATGGGCGATCGCGCGCCATCGTGCACGCGCTTGAGCACGGCGGCCGCGCGTATAGCCCCCTGACGAGATCGGTTCTCATTGCAATAGGCAATCAAGTCGGCAACGGTATACCTCTGCCCCATCTCGATATAATCGCCTGTCGACAGATGATTCAAATGGTATCGGGCACAGATTTCGTAGCCATATTCCAGCTGCTCGGGCTCACTCATCCACGAACCCGCTTGGACAAAGCACATGAGCTCATCAACCACTAGAAGGCCCTCTGCCACCTCGATAAGATGGCCTGGAGGTACCGGCGCCCCAAACACGTGGCACCTAAATCCAGCCGGCGTCGAGCGCTCAAAATCGAAGTTGACGAGCGTATCGATATGATCGAGCTCTTCTCGTGGAATACCAAGCGAAACCAGATAGTCGGTAACGATCCCGACCGCCGTTGAAGCCCTCAGCCCCTTGGCATCGAGTCCCAATTTGGGCAGGCTCGCAGTCGGCTCCGCCTCGCTAGCAAGCGAGTCCTCATCGTATAGGCTGCTTGCTCGCGAGAGCGGCTCGGACGGGCGCGCCACGTTGTGGTACAGCCAGGCAGTCTTATGGGACAGGACGATCGGCAGGTCCATGAGCCCTCCAATGGAGTCGGATAACCAACCTTATTCCCCTGCCCACGGGTCCGCACACCTTCGTGCGCAAGAAAGCGATTCCGCCCGATCGAGTGGTAGAAAAACCATCGCAACATTCGATGCTTTTCCCGTTTTTGGCAAAAAACGTCGAATGTTGTGATGGTTTGAGGCGAGGTGAGGGGCACGGAAGGGCCAAAGCATCGTGCTCGAACGGGTTAATCCAACTCTTTTAAGCCATGCGCCAGCTGCCAGTACTCGCCGTGCTGGGCGAGCAGCTCTTCGTGCGTGCCGCGCTCGATGATGCGGCCGTGTTCGAGGACCATGATGGCGTCGGCGTCGCGGACGGTGGACAGGCGGTGCGCGATCATAAAGGTGGTGCGTCCGCGCATGATGCGGTCCATGCCGCGCTCGATAAGCTTTTCGGTACGCGTGTCGATGCTCGAAGTGGCCTCGTCCAAGATGAGCACCGGCGGGTCGGCGACGGCCACGCGCGCGATGGCGAGCAGCTGGCGCTGGCCCTGCGACAGGTTGGCGCCGTCGGCCGTGACCGGCGTGTCGTACCCTCTAGGCAGGCGGCGGATAAACGAATCCGCGCAGGCAGCCTCGGCGGCGGCGCGCACTTCCTCGTCGGTCGCGTCGAGCTTGCCAAAGCGGATGTTCTGCGCAATGGTGCCGCTAAACAAGTGCGTGTCCTGCAGCACAATGCCGAGCGACCCGCGCAGGCTGGCCTTGGCAATGTGCTTGACGTCGATGCCGTCGTACGTGATCTCGCCGTCATCGACCTCGTAGAAGCGGTTGATGAGGTTGGTGATGGTCGTCTTTCCGGCGCCCGTCGAGCCCACAAACGCGATCTTTTGCCCCGGCTTGGCAAACAGGTTGAGGTCCGTGAGCACACGGGTGCCCGGCACGTAGGAAAAGTCCACGGCATGGAAGCGCACGTCGCCGGCAAGCGGGACCAAGCCGCATGTGAGCTCGGTACCGTCGGCAGCCACCGCGCGGCCCGACTCATCAACGGCAGCCACATCATGCAGGTGCCCGTACGCGCCCACGCCCTGGCCCTCGGGAATCTTCCACGCCCACGCGGCGTCGCCCGTCTGCACCAGCTCCACGCAGCCCTCGTCCACCTCGGGCTTAAGGTCCATGGCGGCAAATAGGCGCTCGGCACCGGCCAGCGCGTTGAGCAAAAAGTTGCCCAGCTGCGTGAACTGGTTGATGGGCATGGCCGCCTGGCGCACAAATACCAGGTAGCTCGCGAGCGCACCTACGTCGGCGAGCCCCTTGATGCAGAGCATGCCGCCTGCCACCGCAACGATGGCGTAGTTGGCATAGCCGATCACCACGGTCATGGGCACCATGGAGTTGGCATAGCTCACGGCGGCGGTGCCGGTGCGGCGAAGCTCATCGTTGCGGCAGGCGAAGCCGACGACATTCGCTGCCTCGTGGTTAAAGACCTTGATGACCTTTTGGCCCGAAACCATCTCTTCGATATATCCGTCCAGGTCGCCAAGCGATGCCTGCTGGGCGGCAAAAAAGCGCTTGGAACGCATGCCCGAGTAGCGCGCATACAGCACAATGGCCGCGTCGCACACGAGCGTAATAATCGTGAGTTGCCAGTTAAGGATGATGAGCATGGCCGTGGTGCCCACAACCTGAATGGCGGCCTGAATCACGTTGGCAAAGCTGTTGTTGAGCGCCTCGGAGACGGTGTCGACGTCGTTGGTAAAGAAGCTCATGATGTCGCCCGAGCGCGTGCTGTCAAAATAACTGAGCGGCAGCGTCTGGATGTGCGCGAACAGGTCGCGACGAATATCGGAGACCACGCGCTGGGCCGCGCGCACCATAATCTGCGAGTAGCCCAGAGCCGAGAGCACGCCCGCGGCGTAGATGATCGCCGTCAGGATGACCTGCTTGGCGAGCAGTTCCTCCCCGCCCGTGGCCAAACCGTTAACGATGGGGCGCACCATGTAGGTGCCGGCGAGGCTCGCGATGGCGGCGACGGAGGCGAGCACGCCCACCGCGAGCAACGAGAACTTGGCATGCCCCATGTAGGAGAGCAGGCGGCGAAGCGTCTGCGTCAGATTGGTGGGACGGGCCTGAGCGGATGTCTTAGGCATGGCGCTCACCCCCTTCCAAGGTCGATCCGCTGGGGACGGAAGAAAACGGATCGTTCGCGCAGCCATCGTCGCTGCCGTCACCGGCGTCCGCATCCCCCGCAAACTCCATCTGCGAGGCGTAAATCTCCTGGTAGATGTTGTCGCCCGCCAGCAGTTCCTCGTGCGTGCCCACGCCATGGACACGACCGTCGTCCAACACCACAATGCGATCGGCATCCATGACGCTCGCGATGCGCTGGGCGATGATGAGCACGGTCGTATCGGGAATCCGAGCGATGTGCTCGCGAATCTTAGCGTCGGTCGCCATATCGACCGCGCTGGTGGAGTCATCAAAAATGAGCACGCGCGGATGCTTGAGCAGCGTGCGCGCGATGCACAGGCGTTGCTTCTGGCCACCCGAAACACCGGCGCCGCCTTGACCCAACTCGCCGTCCAGCCCGCCGATGCGATCGAGGAACTCGTCCACGCACGCCGCGCGGCAAGCCGCGAGGAGCTCATCGTCCGATGCCTGCGGATTGCCCCACTGCAGGTTCTCGCGCACGGTACCCGTGAACAGCACGTTCTTTTGCAGCACAATGCCCACGGCGTCGCGTAGGGTCGCGAGGTCGTAGTCGCGCACGTCGTATCCGCCCACAAGTACGGTGCCCTCAGTGGCGTCGTACAGGCGCGCAATCAGCTGCACAAGCGAGCTCTTGCCCGAGCCCGTGCCGCCGAGGATGCCCACCGTCGAGCCGCTCTCGATGCAAAGGTCGATATGCTCGAGCACATCCTCGGCTGCATCCGCGCGGTATTTAATGGAAACGTCGCGAAACTCGATACTGCCGTCCGCTGGCGTCGCGGTCGCGAGGTCTCCCGCAGGATTGGCGATAAAGGGCTCTTCATCGAGCACCTCTGCGATACGGCCCACACTCGTGAGAGCGCGCGTGAGCAGCAAAAACACGTTGGAAATCATCATGAGCGAGTTCATGATCAGCAGCACGTAGC
>CAUAGV010000173.1 GCA_958428675.1 uncultured Collinsella sp. | reverse complement strand
TAAATGTTCTACACGCTAACCGCTAACCCGGCTGTCGACATGACGGTTTCGAGCTCTCCGCTCGAGCCCGACGAGAACGTCCGCACCGGTTCGGCCAGCTACACGGCTAACGGCAAGGGCCTCGACGTGTCCTTCGCCTTTAAGAAGATGGGCGTCGATACCGTCGCGCTCGGCTTCTTCGCCGGCTTCACGGGCAAGTTTATCGTCGAGGAGGTCATGAACCTGGGTTGCCTCTGCCGCCCGGTCTGGACCGACGGTATCACGCGCATCAACACCTACGTCAACGATGGCCAGCACGAGTACGGCATCCTGAACCCGGGTGCTCCGATCACGCCGCAGCACCAGGAGGAGCTCTACAACATCCTGGACACCGCGGGCGATCTTGAGTGCCTGATTGTCTCCGGCTCCGTGCCTCCCAAAGCTACGCCCGACTTCCTGGCTCAGGTCATGGAGCACGCTCAGGCCCGTGGCGCCGACGTCGTCCTGGATCTGTCCTCCGACAAGCTCAAGGAGCTCGCTCACAAGAAGCCGCTGCTCATCAAGCCGAACCATCACGAGATGAAGGCTATCTTCGGTGTGCCGGTCGACACCGACGACGAGGTCCGCGTTGCCATGAAGCTGGCTCACGAGGCCGGCGTCCAGAACGTGCTGCTCACCCGTGGTAGCCGCGGTGACGCCTACTTCTCCAACGGCGAGGACATCTGGTATGCCAAGCGTGAGTTCAACATCAAGCTGGTCTCTTCCGTCTGCGCCGGCGACTGCACCCTCGCTGCGTTCCTGCACAAGTGGTACAGGGATCGCGACAACGTCGAGGAGGCCATGAAGCTCGCTATGGCCACCGGCGCCAACGTTGCCGAGTCCGTCGGCATTGGCGACTTCGGTCACGTTGACGAGTACAGCAAGCGTGTTGCTGTTCGCAAGCTCGATCGTCAGTAATCGAAACGCGACATATTCGCGCGCATGCGGCGCCCCGGTTTCGGCCGGGGCGCCTTTTTTGTTCTGTCATGGGGGAGACATGTTCTGCCGTACTTCATCGCTTCCACACCGTTCACCGAGTTGTTGTAGCCTTTTATCGATGCGTGGAATATACTTTCATTAACTCGTTGCCTTGTGAAAGGAACATTCATGATTTATACGCTCACTGCAAATCCTGCCATTGACTACAACATCGCCTGCGACGGCCTTTCGGCCAACACCGTCACCCGCACGCGTAACGCGGTCTACACGCCCAACGGCAAGGGCCTCAACGTCTCGTTCACCCTCGATCACTACGGCGTCGACACCACAATCCTGGGCTTTTTTGCCGGCTTCTCGGGCGAGTTTATCGTCAAGGGCGCCGAGGCCCTGGGCGTGCCCGTCAAGCCCGTGTGGACCGACGGCATTACGCGCGTCAACGTCTTCCTCAACGCCGGTCCCGATACCGAGTACAACATGGTCAACGCCGGTGCCGCCATCAATGAGGCCAACGAGCAGGAGATGTTTGAGCTCATCGATTCACTCGACGATATGACCTGCCTGGTCATCAGCGGCTCGCTGCCTCCCAACACCTCCGAGGGTTTCCTGGCCGAGGTGCTTCGCCGCGTTAAGGCAAAGGGCGCCGAGTTCGTGCTCGATATTTCGAGCCATCAGTTGGCCGACCTCATTGCTATGGAGCCGCTCCTCATTAAGCCTAACGACGACGAGCTGCTCGACATCTTTGGCATTAAGGTGAGCGGTGGCGACGACGAGTCCGTCAAGGGCGCTATGGCCGAGCTGCACGCCAAGGGCGCCAAGAACGTGCTGTTGACCCTGGGTGGCGCCGGCGCGTACTTCTCCAACGGCGAGCACATCTGGTTTGCCAACCGTACCTTTGAGGTCAAGCTGCTGTCGACCGTTTGCGCCGGTGACTCTTCGCTGGCCGCCTTCCTGTCCGTGTGGCACGACGCCCCGGAGCGCGTCGAGGACGCCCTGCGTCTCTCGATGGCCACCGGCGCCAACGTGGTCGAGTGCCCGGGCCTGGGCGACTTTGCCAAGGTCGATGAGTATCAGAAGGGCATTGCCATCCGTCAGGTCTGCTAGCGCAACGTACGCGCCTTGGTTTCTTGCTTTGTTGTGCACCCGTCTCGGATTACCGAGGCGGGTGCTTTTTCATTTTGGTAGCCGAGGACTTGGCACTCAATCACGCGAGATGTGGGTTCGCGTGTGCGCCCGCTCTCGTTTCTTGCTAGACTTCTTGGGAACCGTCAATCGATACGCCCGCAAGTGCAGGAGGCCACAGGAATGTGCAATGTTTCGCTTAACGCTACGCAGCCGTCAGCCGCCTCTCTGCGCGTGTTGCGAGCCCTCGAGGATGCCGGTCTTGAGGCCTGGTATGTGGGCGGTTGGGTGCGTGACGCGCTGATGGGATGCCCCAGCCACGATGTAGATATGTGCTGCAGCGGCCTGTGGCAGGAGTCAAAGGCGGCGCTCGAGGCTGACGGCATTGCGGTGGTCGAGTCGGGCATTAAATTTGGCGGCATCACCGCCATTTGCGATGGCGAGCGCATTGAGGTCACCACTTATCGCCTGGACGGCTTTTACACCGATGGCCGCCATCCCCAGAGCGTGGAGCGTGCCGCTTCGCTTGAGGACGATCTGGCGCGTCGTGATTTTACCGTCAATGCCATGGCGTGGCATCCCGAGCGCGGCCTTGTCGACCGCTACGATGGCCAGGGTGACCTAGACCGCAAGCTGATTCGTGCCGTCGGTGATCCTAAGCGCCGTTTTAATGAGGACGCCCTGCGCATGTTGCGCGCGGTGCGCTTTGCCTGCCGCCTTGACTTTGTGATTGAGCCCGAGACCAAGCGTGCCCTTGCCGAGTGCGCGCCGCTGCTCGATGCCGTGGCGCGCGAGCGTGTGGGCATTGAGCTAGAGGGCATCCTTTCGACCGGCCACGGGGGAGACGCCATGCTGCGCTACCCCGAGCTCATCTGCGCCGCCGTACCAGAGCTTGCGCCGGCTCGTGGGTTTGACCAGCGCAGTGTCTATCATGCGTTTAACGTCTACGAGCATATCGCCCGTGTGCTGACGGTGGCGGGGGAGTTGGCGCTGTGCGACGGCGTTACACCCTCAATGAGCCTGATGTGGGCGGCGTTTTTGCACGATGTGTCCAAGCCCGACTGTTTCACGGTCGACCATGCCGGCAGCGGACACTTCTACGGTCACCCCGAGCTCGGGGCCAAGAAGGCACGTGCCATTATGGATCGCCTCGCGCTTTCGCACGATTTGGTTCGCGACGTGTGCCTACTCATCAAGTATCACGACAAGCCGCTGCGTCCCGAGCGCTCCTGCTTGCTCAATATGATGCGCGCGCTTTCGGGCGAGGGCGTCGACACGCCGCGTCTGATGGACGAGCTCATGGACCTCAAGCGTGCCGACACACTTGGCAAGGCCCCGTCGTGCTTCTATTACGTCGAGACGATTGAGGAGATGCGCGCGCTGGCGCACGAGCTACTGGAGGCGCGGGAGCCCTATACGCTCAAGATGCTCGCCATCAACGGCGGTGACCTGATCCGCGCCGGTGTGAAGCCGGGGTCCGAGCTGGGCCAGCTTCTCAACGCCGCCCTCGACGCGGTGATCGAGGACAACATCCCCAACGATCGCGAAGCCCTCCTGGCTCATCTCAACCTAGGGTAGTTAATTTGGGACGGGGCTTTTTTAGCTGCCCCTGCCGGTGGTATCGGCTTTTCGGTCGATTGACGGCAGGGGCAGCTAAAAAGCCCCGTCCCAAATTAACTACCCTGTTGACCTGCGCGTTCCATAACCTGCCGACATTTTTTCGGCAATTTGGAATTTCTTCTTGCGCTGACGTTTTTTGTCCCGTAATATATATCCTCGCAGCACGGCAGTGCAGATGTCATGTGGCCCGTTCGTCTAGCGGTTTAGGACGCCGCCCTCTCAAGGCGGAGATCACCAGTTCGAATCTGGTACGGGCTACCACTTCTTTTCTGCTGAGGCTTATGGCCCGTTCGTCTAGCGGTTTAGGACGCCGCCCTCTCAAGGCGGAGATCACC
>CAUAGV010000172.1 GCA_958428675.1 uncultured Collinsella sp. | reverse complement strand
CGCCGCCCAGTCGGATTCAATGTACCCGACCTCATAGTCCCCGTCGCCGATGCCAAGCTCGAGTACTATCCGTTGGTCGCCGAGCATAATTACCTGCCCTATGTGGCGGGTATCGATCCCGAGGTGGCCGATCGTGCCAAGTATATGATCGTGTCGCTGCCCGCAAACCCGGTCGGCTCGGTGGGCACGCCCGAGGTCTACGAGGAGATCATCGCTTTCGCCCGCGAGCACGACCTGCTCATCGTCCATGACAACGCGTACTCCGACATCGTGTGCGCTTGAGGTGGGCGTGGAGTTCTTCTCGCTTTCCAAGTCGTTTAACGTCACCGGTGCGCGTATCGGCTTTTTGGTCGGCCGCGAGGACGTGGTCTCTGCCTTTGCCAAGCTGCGCGGCCAGATCGACTTTGGCATGTTCTTCCCGATCCAGAAGGCTGCTATCGCCTGCCTGAACGGTCCGCGCGATGAGGTCGAGGCGCAGCGTCTGAAGTACCAGGAGCGCCGCGATGCCCTGTGCGACGGTCTTGAGGGCCTGGGCTGGGAGCGTCCCAACGCGCATGGCTCTATGTTTGTGTGGGCCAAGCTTCCCGATGGTCGCACCGATTCCATGGCGTTTTGCGAGGAGCTCATGGAGAAGGCCGGCGTTGTGGTGACGCCGGGCGCGAGCTTTGGTCCTTCGGGCGAGGGGCACGTGCGCATGGCGCTGGTCTTGCCGCCCGACCAGATTGCTTTGGCTGTCGAGGCCATTCGCGAGGCGGGCCTGTATTAGAAAGGTATTTCGGCTCGTCAATAGCTCGAAACCGATTTCGTGCAGTTATTTTACGATTTCTGCAAACAATTTCGGTAAACGGTCGATTTTTGGCTGCGAATAGGAGCATAATCAAAGTCCCGATTGGATGTATTGGGATTACGGCAAGCCGCTCGGGTCGTTCCCGGGCGGCTTGCTTGTGGAGAGAGATGGGAGTTTCTAATGGTTACCGAGAAGAAGGTCGCTATTGTCGGCTGCGGTTTCGTCGGTTCGTCTTCGGCGTTCGCGCTGATGCAGAGCGGTCTGTTCTCCGAAATGGTCCTCATCGACGTGGACAAGAACCGCGCCGAGGGTGAGGCTCTGGATATCGCGCACGGTATGACGTTTGCCGAGCCGATGAAGATCTACGCCGGCGATTATTCCGATGTCGCCGACGCCGCCATGATCGTCGTCACCGCTGGCGCTGCCCAGAAGCCCGGTGAGACTCGCCTGGACCTGGTCAACAAGAACGTCAGCATCTTTAAGTCCATTATCCCCGAGATTAAGAAGTCCGGCTTCGACGGCATTCTGCTCATCGTCTCCAACCCGGTCGATGTTCTGACCTACGCCGCCATCAAGATGTCCGGCCTGCCCGAGGGCCACGTCATCGGTTCCGGTACCGTGCTCGACACCGGCCGTCTGCAGCAGATGCTTGGTGCCCACGTCGAGGTCGACCCGCGCGATGTCCAGGCCTATGTCATGGGTGAGCACGGCGACTCCGAGTTTGTCGCTTGGTCCAGCGCTCAGGTTGCCGGCGTTCCGCTGAACACCTTCTGCGAGCTTCACGGTCATCTGGAGCATGAGGCTGCCGAGAAGCGCATCGCCGAGGACGTCAAGAACTCCGCCTACACCATCATCGAGAAGAAGCACGCCACCTACTACGGCGTCGCCATGGCCGTCAAGCGCATCTGCACTGCCGTCATGCGTGACGAGCAGACCGTTCTGCCCGTTTCCTCGCTCATGGTGGGCGAGTACGGCCTGTCCGATCTTGCCATCTCCATGCCGACCGTCGTTGGCCGCGACGGCGTTGTCTGCCGCGTCCCCGTGCCGCTGAACGATGACGAGCAGCATGAGCTCACTGCCTCCGCCAAGGCCCTCAAGGACATCATCGACAGCGTCGACTTCTCCTGCTAAATCAAGCTCGCGAGAGCGAAAAGCTACAATGAAGGCGTCCGAGCCCACACGGCCCGGGCGCCTTTTTGGTGCAAAATTACCTGTCCTCGATGCACCATAGTTGATGGGAGGGCCATGTCGGATTCGCCTAATTTTTTGACCTATGCCCAGACGGCGTTTGATCCGCTTGAGGAACGGCCGTTCTGCGCGGTGGATAGCCTGGTCTTTGCGTGGTTGTCCTATTTGCGTTTGCCGGGTGATATGGCGGAGCTGACGAACTGGCAGGGCCTAGACGTACGCGAGCTGCTGCGTGCCGAGTGCTACCGGGACATGATTGGCGACTTGTGGGACCCAGAGGGGAGCAGGGCCTTGTTGGAGGCCGTGGCAGCAAGCCCTCGCTACCGTGGCGTGCACGTTTGCGGCTATCGTGCCGTGAGCGATGTGGTGGCGACAGAGCAGTTTGCAGCCATGGCGTTCCGGTTTCCGGCGGGGTTTAGCTATCTTTCCTTCCGGGGGACCGACAGCACGATTGTGGGCTGGAAAGAGGACTTCAACATGGCGTTCCGGTGTCCCGTGCCCTCCCAGGAATCTGCGGCGCGCTATGTGGACGAGGCAGCGGATGCGATTGACGGGGCGCTTTTGTGCGGAGGTCATTCCAAGGGTGGAAACCTTGCGGTGTACGGTGCGGCGATGTGCTCCGATGTCGCCCGTGATCGAATCGAACGGGTGTATTCCCATGATGGTCCGGGCTTCGTCGAGGAGTTTCTGAACGGCAACGCCTTTGCCGATCTTTCCGGTCGAATCGACAAGACGCTACCTCGGTCGTCGATCTTCGGCATGATGTTCGAGACACAGGAGGACTATGCCATCGTTGAGAGCACCGAGTTCAGCCTGCTGCAGCACAATCCCTTTAGCTGGGTGGTTGATGGTCGCGACTTCGTGTACTGTGAGCGCCTGTCCGCCGGTGCTCGATACGTTGATGGCTCCATCCGCGAGATGCTGCTTGCAGTGTCACCTAGCGAGCGCGAGCGTTTTGTAGATGCGTTGTTCTCCGTGTTTGAGGCTACGGGTGCTGAGCGGTTTGCGGATATCGCTGGGAATCTGCGCGAGAGCCTGCCCATGATGCTCCAGACTGCGCAAGGCTTTGACAAGGACACGCGACGCTTTGTCTCGCAGACCATCGTGGCAATCCTTAAATGCGCACTGCTGCCCAAACGACCCCAGATCGACTTGCCCGCTGCCGGCAAGAGTTTGGCAGAACAGCTCGAGGCTTGGCAGTCCGAGCTCCTGCGCTAACCATTGGTGCAAAGCAACCTGTCCCCGATGCACCAAGCTTCGATGCGCCTGGGGCGGGCTCGACCGCTATACTGGTTCGTGCCGAAATCGATCTAGAACGGAATGCCGTATATGAAAATCAATCACGCGATTCTGCATATCCTGGACTTTGACTCTGCCGTCAACGTCATGAGCCAGCGCGAGCTCGATATCGAGAGCCGTACCGTGCGCAACTTTGTGACCACGCATCTGCGCCGCGCACGAACCTCGGCCGACAATAAGCGCGCCACGTTTGCCGAGAACTCTGCATTTGGCGGCGAGCTCAAGGGCTATTTCTTTGGCGAGCGCGAGTTCGTAGACCTGTCGCAGCAGATTGCGGAGTTCATTTCCTCCGAGCTTACCAAGGCCGAAAAAGCCGAGTCCACCGATGTGCTCGTGGCCGACTTTGACGACGACGAGGATGCCCGCTGGTTTGCCGTGATGCTGCTGGGCTCCAAACAGGCCTTTATGCATGAGGTGGGCCGCGAGGAGGGCGAGGTACGCAACGACATCGCGCGCCACTATGCTATCCTGCCGAATCCTTCCCAAAAGGTGCCAAGCTATGCCATCGTGCGCGCGAGCACCATGGAGATCGGCTATGTGGACAAGAAGCGCAAGATTGCCGGCGAAGACCGTATGCTCATTCCCGACGGTCTGCTGCAGTGCGATACGGGCGTGTCGGGCAAGGAGGTCATCGACACCGTGACGCGCGTGGTCGAGGAAGTCGCCGAGGAACACGGTGCCAATACAGCCGTAGCGCTCGCTAAGGTTAAGGCTGCCGTTGCCGAGAAGGTTGATGCTTACGTCATCATCCATAAGGTTGGCAAGT
>CAUAGV010000171.1 GCA_958428675.1 uncultured Collinsella sp. | reverse complement strand
CGTAAACACCATGGACGATACCTATATGGCATGTGCACTCATCTTTACCGTGGTGGGCGGCGGCATCTTTGTGTCGGGCTCCAACACGCTGCTGTGCGCTTTTATGGTTACCCTCGCCGCGATCTTTGTGGTGTTGGCGTCCGCCTCGACGCAAAGCCCGTTTGCCCAGGTTGGTGCTGATCGCGAGTTGCTGCAGGTCATGAGTTACGAACCCGCCGTTCTGCTGATGAGTGTGGGCCTGTACCTTGCCACCGACAGCTTTGATTCCATCGCCGTGACGGGGCAGTCGGCCCCCATCATCGTGTACAGCGCGCCCATTTTCCTCGCGCTGCTCGCGGTGCTCACCATCAAGCTGCGCAAGTCGCCGTTCGACCTTTCGTACTCGCATCACGCGCATCAGGAGATTGTCCAGGGCGTCGCCACCGAGATGAGCGGCGGCACGCTGGCCAAGATGACCCTTATGCACTGGTGCGAGACCGTGCTGTTTTTGATGTGGGTGGGCATGTTCTTTGTTTGGGACAACCCGGTGAGCTGGGTGGTCGCCCTGGTCGTGATGGTCGCGACGTATTTTGTCGAGGTGCTGATCGACAACACCTTCGCCCGTAGCACCTGGCGCAGCTGCTTTAAGCTCGGCTGGGGCGTGGCGCTGGTGTTTGGCCTGCTCAACCTTATGCCCATCCTCGTCGACGTGTTTATTTAGGAGGCGGCATCCATGGATCATAAAATGTCGCGCTCGCCGTGGGTTATTCATTACGACGGCTCGAGCTGCAACGGATGCGATATCGAGGTGCTGGCCTCGCTCACGCCGCTGTTCGATGCGGAGCGCTTTGGCGTGGTCAACACCGGTAACCCCAAGCATGCGGATATCTTTTTGGTGACGGGTTCGGTTAATGCCCAGAACCTGCCCGTCGTGCGCCAGATTTACAACCAGATGCTCGAGCCCAAGTGTGTGGTGGCGTGCGGCATCTGCGCGTGTTCGGGCGGCGTGTTCCGCGATGCCTATAACGTGATCGGCGGCGTGGACCGCGCGATTCCCGTGGACGTGTACGCGCCCGGGTGCGCCATTCGCCCCGAGACGGTGATCGATGCCATCGTGGAGGCGTGCGGCATCTTGGACCAGAAGGAGGCCGTGATGCGCGCCGGCGGCGATCCGCTCACCGTGGGCGGCGCCGCCACCTGGGATGGTGGCGTTGAGCTGGGCGAGGACGGGTTTGTGGCCGCGGCTGAGGCCGGCGACGCGCCCGCCGCGTCCGTCGCTGCAAAGGAGGCCGAGTAATGCAAGAGGCAATCTATACCACCGTCGGGATCGACGAGCTCCTGTCGCATGTCCAGGCGCTTAAGGGCGTCGGTGCGCGCTTTGTGCAAATGCACGCCGAGCGTAACGTCGACGACGGCTCGTATCGCTTGGTCTATACGTTTATCAACGTTCGTGCTGCTCAGGAGCATATTGCGCAGGACGGCAGCTATGCGATTGAGAACCTGGTGGCTGAGGGCATCGACCAGTACCAGGAGATTCCGTCCATCAGCTCGTATTACCCCGCGGTGTTCCCGTTTGAAAATGAAGCGCACGACCTGTTTGGGCTTGCCATCACCGACATGCAGATCGACTTTAAGGGCTTTTTCTACCAGGTCTCGACCGCTGAACCCATGAGCGTTATCACGCCCGAGGTGAAGGCCGCGCGCGAGAAGGCCATGAAAGTCCGCGCGGCTGCCGAGGCCAAGGCGCGCAAGGCCGCTGCCGAGAAGGCCGCCGCGGCTGCGGCTGCTGCAGGGGAGGGCGTTGCGGGCGCCGGCGATGCCGCGGGCGCCGCTGCTCAGCCCGCTGCGGCTGCCGGCTCCGATACTCAGCACGATGAGGCTGCTGCGAAGGCCGCGCTCAAGGCCGCCGAGATGGAGGCAAAGCTCGCCGCCATGGATCCCGAGAAAGCGGCCAAGGTCCGCGCGGCGCTTGCCGCCAAGGCCGCCCGCGATAAGCAGAAAAAGGAGGCGTAAGGTCCATGGCACATCGCTCCGTTATTCCGTTTGGCCCGCAGCACCCGGTGCTGCCCGAGCCGCTTCATCTAGACCTGGTGATCGAGGACGATCGCGTCATCGAGGCAATTCCGCAAATCGGCTTTGTGCACCGCGGGCTCGAGAAGCTTACCGAAAAGCGCGACATGCATCAGTTTGGCTACATCGCCGAGCGCATCTGCGGCATTTGCGCCGTGGGTCACAGCTGCGGCTATGCCAGCGCCTGCGAGCGCATGCTCGACATCGAGGTGCCCGGCCGCGTGCAGTATATTCGCACCATTCTGCACGAGCTTTCGCGCATCCACTCGCACCTGCTGTGGCTGGGCCTGCTCGCCGACGCCTTTGGTTTTGAGGCGCTGTTCTATCGGTCGTGGACCCTGCGTGAGCAGATTCTCAAGATCTTCGAGAGCACGTGCGGCGGGCGCGTGATTCTGTCGATTAACGAGATCGGCGGCCTTAAGCACGATATCGAGGACTCCGAGCTGGCGGGCATTGTCCAGACACTCGATGCCATGCGTCCCGACTACGAGGCCCTGGTGCATACGTTTTTGGACGACGACAGCTGCGGCGAGCGCCTGCATGGCGTGGGCGTGATCAGCAAGAAGGACGCGCTGGAGCTTTCGATGGTCGGCCCGTTTGGGCGCGCCTCGGGCGTGGACTACGACGTGCGCATGTTTGGCGACGGTGCCTATGCGGATCTGGCTGCGTTTGAGCCCATCGTTGCCACCGACGGCGACTGCTATGCCCGCTGCCAGGTGCGTTGCGCCGAGGTCACCCAGGCCATGGACATCATCAAGGAGCTTGTGGGCAAGATTCCTCACGACGGTATCGGCGGGCGCACCAAGCTCACGCCGGGCGACGGCGCGCGCGGCGAGGTTGTGATTGAGCAGCCGCGCGGCGAGGCGTACTACTATGTGCGCGGCAACGGCACCAAGAACCTGGACCGTTTTCGCGTGCGCACGCCGACGTCGCAAAACCTGGCGGGTCTGACGCATGCGCTGCAGGGCGTGCTCATTGCCAATGTGCCCATGATTATCCTGACCATCGACCCTTGCATTAGCTGCACGGAAAGGTAGGCGCGGCATGAGTTTACTGACATTTGCCAAGACGGCCTTGGGCTCTATGGTCAAACAGCCGGTCACGGTGTGCTACCCGCAAGAGGAGCTCGCAGCGCCCGAGCGCCTGCGCGGGCATATCGTCAATGACATGGACATGTGCATTTGCTGCGGCATGTGCGCGCGTCGCTGCCCGGCGGGCGCGCTCGCGGTCGATCGCAAGCGCGGAACGTGGTCGATTGACCCGTATGCCTGCGTGGTGTGCGGTGAGTGCATCGAAAGCTGCCCCAAGCACTGCCTGACTATGGACACCGCACGCACTCCAGTTGCGGCGGATAAGACTCCCACGGTGGAAACCAAACCGGAGTAGCGCGAAGACGGGGCCGGTGGGGCATAAATGCCCCACCGGCCCCATGCTTAAGCGCGCGGGCGAGCCGCCGCGAACAAAACTATGCCGGTTTACTACGATAAATCGCCTACCCCCAACCACGCCGCATTTGGCAAAATCAAAACCGCAGGTAGACGGCTTGCAGTTTTGCGAAAATGTCACGCGTGGTCGGGGATCTCATTTTTATCGTAGTAAACCGGCATAGTTTTGAAATGTCACCATATCCGTAACAGACTTTGATCTCCCGTGGACGGAGGAAAACGGATCATTTTGGCCCTGCGAGGGCCGCCACGTGACCCCGCCGCCACGAAACCGGCCCATCTACTACTTTTGAGTGGCAACCCCCAACCATAGCGAAAAACGCAAAAACAAAACCGCAGGTAGAACACCTGCGGTTTTTTATGAAACGCGGTTATGGTCAGGGGTATCGGGCTAAACGTAGTAGATGGGCCGGTTTCGTGGCGGGGTTTATTAATCAACCCCCTCTGGCTGGAGGAAATTGGGCCATTTTGGCCCGTCCATCTTCGGTCGCACCCGTTTTCCTGCGAAAACGCCGTGTCTCAACTTTGGTGAGACATTTGTCTCAC
>CAUAGV010000170.1 GCA_958428675.1 uncultured Collinsella sp. | reverse complement strand
ACCTCATCGACACCATCCAGACCGTTGGTGGCGGCGTCGCCGACCCCGAGCTTGTCCAGACGTTTGTCCACGGCATTCCCCAGGCAATTGAATGGCTCGAGCAAGACCTGGGCGTTGAGCTCCAGCGTCCGCAAAGCGCTGAGAGCGCTCGGCAAAAGCAGTTTATCCCCTGCTTTGACCACAAGACGCGCATGTGGCGCGGCCTCACCCGCAAGTCCCTTGAGGACGCTCTGACGGCCCAGATCGAGTCGCTCGGCATTCGCCTGCTCCCCCGCCACGAGCTTATCGACCTTGTTGAAGATACGGACGGAAAGATTGTCGGCGCCACGCTCTACGACCGGACAAACGAGCATCTCGTGCCTATGGCAGCTAAGGCCACTATCATCGCTGCGGGCGGCACGGGTGGCCTGTTCGAGCGCAGCCTTACGTCGGCTGATGTGCTCAGCTCATCACAGGCCATCGCGCTGGCGCACGGCGCATCGCTTACTAATATAGAATTCATGCAGATGATGCCCGGCTTCATCGAGCCCAAGCAAAACCTTGTCTTTAACGAAAAGACCTGGCGCTACGTCAAGTTCGACCAGCCGGTCGATATTGCCGACGGCAAGCTAAACGATCTGCTTGAGCAACGCTCTGGATATGGTCCTTTCACCTCGCGCTTGGCCTCCCGCGCCATCGACCTCGTCATAGATCAGGCAGGTGCAGAGGGCCTGGCACTCCACTACGACTTCCCCCGCGAGGACATCCCCGAGTTTGTGCAGACCTTTGCCACCTGGCTACAAGACGAGCACGGCATCGCGCCGACCGACGAGATGCGCGTGGCGATGTATGCCCACGCCGCCAACGGCGGTATCAAAATCGACAAGACCGCGTACACGGGCATTGAGGGCCTCTACGCCTGCGGTGAGGCAACAGGCGGCATGCACGGCGCCGACCGCATCGGCGGCTTGTCGAGTGCCAATGGCATCGTGTTCGGACGCATCGCAGGCGCATCAGCGGCTCAAGCAGCGCTGGACGCTCCCAAGGCGGGCGCTCCGATGGATATCGCCCTCCCCCAGTATGGCATTGCCACAACAGATGCCAAACGCCTGACACACAGCCTTAAGCACACAATGAGCACCTATTGCATGATCAACAGGACCGAAGCTGGCCTTTCCAAGGCGCTGCAAGAGCTTGAAAACATTCAAGATGATGCCACAGCTCTAAATAAGCCGCATGCCAACGACAGCGAAATCGCTGCGCTCGCCCGCATACAGTCGCAGATTCAGCTAGCACAGAAAATGGTCAAAGTCATGCGCAAACGCACCGAAAGTCTCGGATCGCACTATCGAGCGGACTAAGTCGAACACCCATCTAAAACAGAACACAGCTAATCGATATCTATAGGCCCCGTGAGCTCGAAATGACACGGGCTCATTCGTGTCCGCACGGCAGCGTATCCTTATTCTGAATACAGAGCGGGCAAAGCCCGCATAGACAATAGACCAGCAAGGAGGAGATATGGACAGTAGAGATATCGAGAAGTGGCGTGTCAAACTTGATAGCTACGCCAATGTGGAAGACGGCGTTGAGTATTGGCTCGCACGCGATTTAATGGAACCCATGGGATACACTCGATGGGAGAACTTCGCCGAAGTTGTTAAGAGAGCAAAAGTCTCGTGCGAAACAAATAAAACTCCAGTTGATTCCCATTTTCGTGACACCACGAAAATGGTAACTGCCGGTGTCGCCGCTCGCGCGGTTAAAGACTACAAGCTTACGCGCTATGCATGCTATTTAATCGCCCAAAACGGAGATTCAAACAAGCCAGAGATAGCGCTCGCCCAGGCATACTTTGCCGTGCAGACGCGCCGCCAAGAGCTCATAGAGCAACGCTTCGCAGAGATTCAGCGCTTGCAGGCGCGCCACTCGCTATCCGATTCAGAAAAACAGCTCTCGGGTATTGCGTTCAAACGCGGCGTGGACTCCAAAGGATTCGCAATCATCAAGTCGAAGGGCGATGAAGCGTTATTCGGCGGCAGAAGCACGTCGGAAATGAAGCAGCAGCTCGGCATACCCAAGAGCGCGGCATTGGCGGACAGGTTAGCCGATGTCCTCATCAAAGCAAAGGACCTTACGAACTCGATGACGGCCTTCAACGCCGAGGAACACGACCTGTACGGTCTGGACCAGATCAAGCAAGAGCACGTCGAGAACAACACAAGCGTGCGTGGTAGCCTCATCGACCGCGGAATTGTCCCCGAGAACCTGCCGCCTGCCGAGGATACAAAAAAGCTCGAGCGTCGCGTGAAGGCAGACGAGAAGAAACTCAAGGAAGGTACTGACGGTTTTACCGATCCCCAGGGTAGACTCGATCTGTGAAAGCGGCCGTGCCCTTTCGGGTTCGACCACATTCGAGGTTAACAAAAAGCGACCAGCCTAAGCCAGCCGCTTTAACATGCTTTGGTGGGCCGTCAGGGGGTCAGCCTGCTGCGCAGGCGGCCGCTGCGACGCTTCGCGCCTTGCGCGCTGCGCTGGCAAATGCTCGCGCATTTCCTCAGCACCGCGCCCTTACGGGTTCGACCCCATGTACTGTTAACAAAAAAAGACGGCCAACTTTCGTTGACCGTCTAAACATGCTTTGGTGGGCCGTCAGGGGGTCGAACCCTGGACCTTGGGATTAAGAGTCCCCTGCTCTACCAACTGAGCTAACGACCCGATATCAACACGAAGCAAGAACTGGGGTGGGTAAAGGGACTCGAACCCTCGACCTACGGGACCACAACCCGTCGCTCTAGCCAACTGAGCTACACCCACCGTGTCCTGTGCGCTTCGCGCTCGACTATTATTGCAAGGAACGCCACGCGATGCAAGCCCCAATTTTCAAGAATTTTGAAAAGAGTTTTTCGAGACCATTTCGAGCATTTCCCACCGGTTTCATAGGAGTAAACTTGCCCCACTGCAAATGCTCGAAAGGACCGGCATGAAAGAACTCTCCAACCGCACGGCAACGTTTACCGATTCGGTCATCCGCCGCATGACGCGCATCTCCAACAAGTATGGCGCCGTCAACCTGGCGCAGGGCTTCCCCGACTTTGATCCCCCGGCGCAGCTGCTCAATAGCCTCAGCACCATCGCCACCGACCCCAAGCCGCTCTACCACCAGTACTCCATCACCTGGGGCTCCCAGGCCATGCGCGAGGCGCTTGCCGCCAAGCAGGAGCACTTTATGGGCATGCCGATCAACCCCAACGAGAACATCGTGGTCACCTGCGGCTCCACCGAGGCTATGATGGCCGCCATGATGACGGTCACAAACCCCGGCGACAAGGTCGTCATCTTCTCGCCGTTCTACGAGAACTACGGCGCCGACACGATCCTTTCGGGTGCGGAGCCCATCTACGTGCCGCTCAACCCGCCCACCTTTGACTTCGACCGTGAGGTCCTCGAGGCGGCCTTCCGCGACAACGATCCCAAGGCGATTGTCCTATGCAACCCGTCCAACCCCTGCGGCAAGGTCTTTACCCGCGAGGAGCTCACCTTTATCGCCGACCTGTGCAAAAAGTACGACGCCTACTGCATTACCGACGAAGTCTACGAGCACATCGTCTACGCGCCCCACGAGCATGTCTATATGGCCACGCTGCCCGGCATGTTCGAGCGCACCATCAGCTGCAGCTCGCTGTCCAAGACCTACTCCATCACCGGCTGGCGCCTGGGCTACACCATCGCTCCTGCCGAAATCACCGAGCGCATCAAGAAGGTCCACGACTTCCTCACCGTAGGCGCCGCCGCCCCCCTGCAAGAGGCCGTCGTTACCGCCCTCAATTTCGACGATAGCTATTACCGGGAGGTCCTCGACCTCTACACCGCCAAGCGCGACCTATTCTGTCAGGGACTCGACAGCATCGGCCTCACGCACAACGTGCCGCAGGGCGCCTACTACGTCATGATGGACATCTCTGAGTTTGGCTATGACAGCGACCTCGACTTCTGCGAGGATTTGGCCTCCAAGGTGGGCGTGGGCGCCGTTCCGGGCTCGAGCTTCTTCCGCGAGCCCGTCAACCAT
>CAUAGV010000169.1 GCA_958428675.1 uncultured Collinsella sp. | reverse complement strand
TCGCCGCATCGACAGCATTAAGCTTAAGGACGAGGTTATTGGTAACCGCGTGCGCGCCAAGGTCGTTAAGAACAAGGTGGCAGCTCCGTTCCGATCTGCTGAGTTCGACATCATGTACGGTACGGGCATCTCTAAGGAGGGCTCGATTCTGGACATGGCTGTCGAGTGCGGTATCTGCAAGAAGATGGGCTCCTGGTTTGCCTATGGCGAGGACAAGCTCGGCAACGGTCGCGAGGCCGCCAAGGCGTTCCTGCGCGAACACCCCGATTGTGCCGACGAGATTGAGCATAAGGTCCGCCTTGCCTGTGGACTTGAGTTTGATGACGATGCTCCGTCCGAGGTCGAGCTGACCGATCAGCCTGCGCCTGAGGAGTTTGACGAGCTTTACGCCATCGATGGTTCCGCCATGCTCGATGATGACGACGAGTAGCGGTTACGCTCATGTCGTATACGGTGACCGAGGCCACGGTCGTCTTTCCCGATAAGAAGGCGGCCTCTTCGTTCTCGAGCGGGTATGCGTCCAAAAAGCCTTGCGCACATATCGATTGTGAGCTTGAGGGCGGTTTTGAGCGGTCCATTTGGATTCCCGTGCGGGTCGCGCGGCTGTATGTCAAAAACCGCACCGATCTTCCCTGTGATTGGGATAACTTTCGTGAGGCGGTGCAGCTCATCGAGCGTAAATGTGCACTTACCATGGTGACCGAGATGCTATCGCGCCGCGACCATGCGACGGGTGAGGTCCGTGACAAGCTGGCTCGCTACGGCTTTCACCAGCCCGCGATCGATTTCGCCGTCGAGCGCGCCACCGAGTATCACTTTTTAGACGACAACCGCTTTTGCTCGTACTTTATCGAGGAGCGCAAGCGGCGCGGTTGGGGACAGCGCAAAATCGAGACCGAGCTCAAGCGCCGTCATGTCGTGCTCGATGACATTCCCGGTTATCCCGAGGATTATTTTGCCGTCGAAGACGATTTGGCGCGTGCGTCAGCCCTGCTCGCCAAGCGGCGTGTTCCAGAGACGCGCGGATTCGAAAAACTGGTTCGGTTTTTGATGGGCAAGGGCTTCTCGTATCACATCGCCGCCGATGCCGTTAAGGCACGTCTCGATTCCGAACGCGAGGAATGTGCGGTTTAGGCGTATGCGTTTTGTGACCCTGCCGTTCACCGCGTTTTAGCCGCCGTGCCGGGGCCATTTATTTGACAGTTGTTGTGGTTCAACGTACGATAAACACAGTCATTTGCTTTGTGATATGTGCTCATCTGTGATGAGTTTGTTTATATGTTTATCTGTATCCGACCCGCATAAGCTGCGCCCATATTACTCAAATGTCGCGAGCCGTTTGTAAGGACGGTTCGCTTTGTTGTGTAACGAATCCATAAAAAGGAGTGAGCATGCCTATCATCGCAGCGCTCGTTGGCATCGTTTTGGGTGCCATCGCCGCCATTGCCTACATGCGCACCGCCAAGCAGGGTAGTCTTCACGAGGCCGACGAAAAGATCCAGTCGGCACACGCACAGGCTGAGTCCCTGATCGGTGATGCTAAGCGTCAGGCCGAGACCCTCAAAAAAGAGGCTCTGCTCGAGGCTAAAGAGGAGATCATCAAGAACAAGCAGGCCGCCGAGGCCGAGGATAAGCAGCGTAAGAGCGAGATTCGTACGCTCGAGAACCGTGTGATGCAGCGCGAGGAGTCCCTTGATCGCCGAAACGACGCTCTCGACAAGCGTGAGCACCAGCTGTCCAGCCAGGCCGGTCAGGTCGAGAAGCGCTCCCACGAGCTCGAGGAGCTCTGCGCCAAGCAGACCTCTGAGCTCGAGCGTATCGCCGACCTGACCCGCGAGGACGCCCACAAGGAGCTCCTCGATAAGGTTCGCGGCGAGGTCACCCACGAGGCTGCCACGATCATTCGCGAGTCCGAGCAGCAGGTTCGCGCCGAGTGCCACAGGACCGCCCAGGAGATTCTGTCCCTGGCGATTCAGCGCTGCGCTGCCGACCACACAGCCGAGGTCACCGTTACCTCCGTGCACATTCCCTCTGATGACCTCAAGGGCCGTATCATCGGTCGCGAGGGTCGCAACATCCGGACCTTCGAGCAGGTTTCCGGCGTCAACCTCGTGATCGACGACACGCCCGAGACTGTCGTTCTTTCGAGCTTCGACCCGGTCCGTCGTGAGACCGCCCGTGTTGCCCTCGAGAACCTCATCGCCGACGGCCGCATCCACCCCGCCCGCATCGAGGAGATGTATCACAAGGCTGCCGACCTGGTTCAGCAGCGCGTGCGCGAGGCTGGCGAGCAGGCTGCCTTCGATACCGGCATCCACGACCTGCATCCCGAGATCGTTAAGACCCTTGGTGCCCTGCGCTACCGTACCTCGTTTGGTCAGAACGTGCTTCAGCACTCCCTCGAAGTCTCTGACCTGTGCGGCGTGATGGCTTCCGAGCTCGGCCTGGACGTTGTGACCGCCAAGCGCGCCGGCCTGCTGCACGACCTGGGCAAGGCAATCGACCATGACGTCGAGGGCCCGCATGCCGTCATCGGCGCCGAGCTTGCCCGCCGTTATGGCGAGAAGCCCGTTATCGTCCACGCTATCGAGGCTCACCATGCCGACGTCGACCCCAACACGGTGCTCGATGTCCTGGTACAGGCCGCCGATGCTGTCTCTGCCTCTCGCCCCGGTGCCCGTCGCGAGTCTGCCGAGAACTACATCAAGCGTCTTGAGAAGCTCGAGGAGATCGCCAACTCCCATGATGGCGTCGAGCGTACCTATGCCATGCAGGCTGGTCGCGAGGTCCACGTCATGGTTCAGCCGGACAAGATCTCCGATGCCCAGTCCACGGTCCTGGCTCACGATATCGCCCATCAGATCGAGGAAGAGATGGAGTATCCCGGTCAGGTGCGCGTCGTCGTGATTCGCGAGAGCCGCGCTGTCGATATCGCTAAATAACATGAGCGACGCGAACGAGCTCATCTCATTTATCGCGTCGATGTCTGGGGAGGGCAGCCTTCGCGTCGAGGAGAACCTTGGCGAGGGGTATGTCCGCCTCCGCGTTTCGGAGGCCGAGCGGCGCCAGGCAAAGCACGACATTCAGCATGTCGAGGATATCGTCATCGAAATGCTCCGTAATGCTCGCGATGCTGGCGCCGACAAAGTATATCTCGCTACGACCAAGGAAGATGGCGTCCGCACGCTTGTCTTTCTGGATAACGGTTCGGGCGTTCCGCAGGATATGCAAGAGCGAATCTTCGATGCCCGCGTTACCTCCAAGCTCGAGAGCATGAAGATGGACCGTTGGGGCGTTCACGGTCGTGGCATGGCATTGTTTTCGATCAAGCAGAACACCGACGAGGCCCGTGTGGTCACGTCTGGTGTCGACCTTGGCTCGGCCTTTAAGGTGAGCGTTGCGGCCGACCGCCTCAGTGAGCGTGCCGATCAGTCCAGCTGGCCCCAGGCCGTCAAGGATGAGGACGGACGTTATGTCTGTGCTCGCGGCCCGCATAATATTATTCGCGCTGCTTGTGAGTTTGCACTCGAGGAGTTGCGTGGTTGCGATGTCTATCTTGGTTCTCCGTCTGAGATTGCCGCGACCCTTTATGTTCAGGCGTCAAGTAGGCTCGATACGTCTCGTCTCCTGTTTATTGATGACGAGAGCGAGCTTCCGGTTGTCGATCGTTTGGGCCTTGCCTCTGATGCCGAGGACTTTATCCGTATCTGCTCGGGTTTGGGTCTTGAAATGTCCGAGCGCACGGCACATCGCATTTTGGCAGGGCAGATTAAGCCCGTTCGCGGTGTGACCGCGCGTCTGCTGCGCGAGCGTGATTCGTCCTCGCATGCGCCGGCTCCTGTCGATCTCGCGAAGGATCGTCGCGGGCTACGTATTGCCAAGGATGACATGGCACAGTTTTCGCGTGCTGTGGAGCGGGACTTCAATGACCTTGCCGCCAGGTACTATCTCAACCTTTGCGGCGACCCAAAGATTCGTGTTTCGCGTGATCGAATCACTGTGACTTTCGATCTTGCCAAAGAGGAATAGTGCCTTTACCGAGTCCACTCGGTACGATACAGTTATTGCAGTTAAAACGTACTTTTAAACGCAGGAGTTTCTTCAT
>CAUAGV010000168.1 GCA_958428675.1 uncultured Collinsella sp. | reverse complement strand
CAATACCGCCACGGTGGGCGGCAGCATCCACGGCCGCTTTGGCTTCTCGGACGTGCTCGCGGCTTTCCTGGCGCTCGATTCGTATGTTGAGCTGACGGGTGCCGGCCGTGTGCCGCTCGCCGAGTTCGTGGACATGGGCTATGTGCGCGACGTGATCGAGCACGTCGTGGTCGTCAAGCACGATTACCGCGCGAGCTACGAGGCCGTGCGCAAGGCCGCGACCGACTTCCCCTCCTTAAACGTCACCGCCGCCTGGTGGGACAACAGCTGGCATGTCACCGTGGGCGCCCGCCCGCTGCGCGCGACCCTGCTGCAGGGCGAGGCATGTGGCCTTACCGGCGAGCAGCCTTCCGAGGACGAGCTTCGCGCCCTGGCCGCGTCCGTACGCGCGCTGAGCTATGGCACCAACATGTGGGGCTCGGCCGACTACCGCCGCCGCATCTCGGCCCCGCTGGCGATTCAGGCCGTGCGTCGTGCCGCCGGCATCGAGCTTTCGGCCTCGCTTGCCCGCGAGCTCGAGACCGTGCAGATTCCTAAGTTTGCCACGGACGAGTATTCCTGCCGCCGCGTGCCCGGCGTCGATTCTAGCGAGGTGCGCTAATGGCTGCCAAACTCATCGATCTTTCCTTTACGCTCAACGGCCGCAAGGTCAAGGTTCAGATTGCCCCCGACACCATGCTCTTTGCGCTTTTGCGTGAGCAGGGCTGCGCGTCGGTGCGCTGCGCCTGCGAGACCACCAACTGCGGTTTGTGCACGGTGTGGCTCGACGGCGACCCGGTGCTGAGCTGCTCGGTTCCCGCCGCCCGTGTAGAGGGCCACACCGTCACCACGCTCGAGGGCCTCAAGGCCGAGTCCGAGGCGCTTGCCCGTGCGATGGCTGCCGAAGGCGCCGAGCAGTGCGGTTTTTGCGCCCCCGGTCTTATCATGAACGTGCTGGCGCTCGCCCGCGCCGCCAAGGAGGACCCGAGCCTCGTCGCCACGCGCGAGGAGCTCTCGCGCCAGCTGGCCGGCAACCTCTGCCGCTGCAGCGGCTACGAGAGCCAGCTGCGCGCCATCGTCCGCTTTCTTACCGCGTCTGGTGTGCAGGTGGGCTTTGAGATGCCCGAGCTGCCGGTCAACGACACGAGCTCCGACGGTGTCGTCTACAAGCAGATTACCCACAAGCAGCCCAAGAAGGACTCGAAGGCGCTGCTCGAGGGTCGTCCCGTCTACACGGGCGATCTGGTGCCCGCCGGCGCGCTCATCGTCAAGCTCAAGCGCAGCCCGTATGCCCGCGCCAAGATCCGCTCCATCGATACATCGCGCGCACTGAAGGTGCCCGGCGTCGTGGGCGTCTACACCTACGAGGACGTGCCCAAGCGCCGCTTTACCATAGCCGGCCAGAGCTATCCACAGCCGAGTCCCTACGACCGCCTGATCCTCGAGAACCTCGTGCGCTATCAAAACGAGGAGGTGGCGATCGTCGCCGCCGAGACCGAGGAGGCCGCCGACAAGGCGCTCAAGCTCATCAAGGTCGACTACGAGGTGCTCGAGCCCCTGCTCGACTTTACCCAGGCACTCGATAACGACATCGTGGTCCACCCCGAGGGCGACGTGACCTTTATGTTCCCGCAGGGCGGCGACGTCCCGCGCAACTTGGTATGCAGCGGCACGAGCGACTTTGGCGACTTGGACGAGGCCTTCGCCCAGAGCGACATCGTCTTTGAGCGCACCTACACCAGCCAGGCCACGCAGACTGCGCCCATGGAGACCTTCCGCGCCTTCGCGACGACCGACGCGTTCGGGCGCATCTCCGTGACCACCTCGACGCAGGTGCCCTTCCACGTGCGCCGCATGGTCGCACAGTCGCTCGACATTCCGCAGTCGCAGGTGCAGGTCATTAAGCCGCGCATCGGTGGCGGCTTTGGCTCCAAGCAGACGGGCTGCTGCGAGATCTTCGTGGCGTTCGTTACCCAGCAGACCGGCCGCCCGAGCTACTGCTGCTACACCCGCGAGGAGACCATCACCGCGGGCAACTCGCGTCATCAGATGCAGATGACCGTTAAGCTAGGCGCCATGAACGACGGCACCATCACGGCCATCGACCTGCACACGCTGTCCAACGCCGGCGCGTACGGCGAGCACGCTACCACGACGATCGGCCTTTCGGGCCACAAGAGCCTGCCGATTTACAACCATGTGAAGGCGAGCCGCTTTAGCTGGGACGCCGTCTACACCAATACTAACCGCGGCGGCGCGTATCGTGGCTACGGTGCCACCCAGGGCCAGTTTGCCGTGGAGAGCGCCGTCAACGAGCTCGCCGACATGCTGCACATGGACCCCGCCGACCTGCGCCTTAAGAACATCGTGCGCGAGGGCGAGACCATGCCGCAGTACTACAACGAGAAGCTTAACGCCTGCGCACTCGACCGCTGCCTGCTGCGCGCGATGGACATGATCGGCTGGCGCGACAAGCCGCTGGCCGTGGACCTGGGCGACCGTGTGCGCGCCCTGGGTTGCGCGCTCACCATGCAGGGCTCGGGCATCTCTAATGTCGACATCGCCGGCATCGACATGCGCCTGGAAGAGGACGGCTTCATTACCATCGGCACCGGCGCCACCGATAACGGCATGGGCGTCGACACGATCCTGGCGCAGATTGCCGCCGAGGAGCTGGGCGTTGAGAGTTCGCTTATCGTGGTGCGCGGCGTGGACACCGACGTGTCGCCGTTCGACGCCGGCTCGTACGCGAGCTCCGGTACCTACGTGACGGGCCTTGCCGCCAAGAACGCCGCGACCGAGCTGCGCGAGAAGATTTGCGCCAAGGCCGCTCAGATGTGGGACGTTGACGCCGCCGACGTGGTCTTCGACGGCCAGTACGTGCGCCTGTCCGACGAGCGTGCCGCTCGTGAGCGCGGCCGCTACCTCACGCTGCGCGACTTTGCCAACCTGTGCGTCAAGAACATCGCAGGCGGCGACGCGCTCACCTCGCATGCCTCTGCCTGCCTGCCCGTCTCGCCTCCGCCGTTTATGGCCGGCATTGCCGAGGTCGAGGTCGACAAGGCCACCGGCAAGGTGACTGTGGTGGACTATGCGGCGGCTGTGGACTGCGGCACCGTGATCAACGAGGCGCTCGCGCGCGTCCAGGCCGAGGGCGGCATTGCCCAGGGTATCGGCCACGCGCTCTACGAGATCGTCGAGCATGACGACCGCGGCCGCCTGCGCACCGGCAGCTTTATGAGCTACAAGCTGCCCACGCGCCTGGATATCGGCAGCATTCGCGTGGCCTTTGAGCCGAGCTACGAGCCGACGGGCCCGTTTGGCGCCAAGTCGATCGGTGAGGTCGTCATCAACACGCCGCTCGCCGCCGTGGCATCGGCCGTGGCACACGCCACCGGCCACCAGGTCCGCTCGCTGCCCATCACGCCCGAGAAGGCCCTGCTGGGGGAGTAGCGGGTCAGCGAACAAGTCGTAATGGGCGGGGCGGGGCAACTCGTCCCGCCTTTCGCACTCGTGTTGAGGTCGTGAGCCTGTAAAAGGTGTGCGTGCGCTTGCCGCTCGTATCTGCTATCATTCCTAGTCTGTGCGCTCATGCGGGCGTGGCGGAATTGGTAGACGCGCCAGATTTAGGTTCTGGTGGCATTCCCGTGAAGGTTCGAGTCCTTTCGCCCGCACCAACGCATCTGCGTCGGCCCTGGCCGTCGCGACACTTTGTTGCATAAAGGTACCAGCACCTCAGATAAGCTGGGCAGTATGAGGAGGAACGTGTTGAACATCACCGCTTCTGACGTCAAGGACGCCAAGCTCACCGCTACGGTCACCATCCCGGCCGCCGACGTCGACGCCGCGATCAAGAAGGCCTACAAGGACACCGCCAAGAAGTACCGCTTCCCGGGCTTCCGTGCCGGTAAGGCTCCCCGTCCGGTCATCGATTCCGCTCTTGGCGCCGAGGCTACCCTCGCTCAGGCCACCAACGACCTGATCGCCGCCAACGAGCCCGCCGTCCTCAACGAGCTGGACATCGTCCCCACCAAGAACGGTGACTACAAGGAGCTCGACCTCGCCAAGGATCACGAGGACTACACCTACACCGTCGAGTTCTCCCTCCGTCCTGCTGCCGAGCTCTCCTCCTTCGACGCCGTCGAGATCGAGATGCCCCCTGCGGAGGTCACCGAGTCCGAGATTAACAACCAGGTCGAGATGCTCCTCAACTACCGTGCCACCTTCGAGGACGTCGAGGGTCGCGCTGTCGAGGCCGAGGACTACGTCACCGTCGACCTC
>CAUAGV010000167.1 GCA_958428675.1 uncultured Collinsella sp. | reverse complement strand
CACGCCACCAAGTACCCCAACACGGCCATGTCGGCCGAGATGGTCGCCAGCTCCGAGCGCACCGATGTTGCCGCCATCGCATCGCGCAGCTGCGCGGCACTCTACGGCCTGGAGGTACTGGAGCCCAACATCCAGGACTCGGACAACAACTACACGCGCTTTGTCGTCATCAGCCGCGAGCCACGCGTCTACCCCGGCGCCAACCGCACCTCGCTCATGATTACCACGGCCAACGAGCCGGGCGCACTCTATCGCGTACTCGAGCGCTTCTACGCGCTCAATATCAACCTCATCAAGCTCGAGAGCCGCCCCATCCCCGGGCACGACTTTGAGTTTATGTTCTACTTTGACCTGGACTGCCCCTTTGGCAGCAAGGCCCTCGATGACCTGCTCGATTCCATCGACGACGTGTGCGCGAGCTTCACCTACTTTGGCAGTTACACGGAGGTGCTCTAGATGACCGATGTCGCCGCAACCCGCCCCTACGGCGTGCTGGGCCGCGTGCTGGGCCACAGCTACACCCCGACCATCTACAAGGAGCTCGCGGGGCTAGAGTATGTGCGTTTTGAGCGCGAGCCCGAGGACCTCCAGGCTTTTATGACGGGTGACGAATGGGAGGGCACCAACGTGACCATCCCCTACAAGCGCGCCGTCATGGAATACCTGGACGAGCTGAGTCCACTCGCCGAGCGCATGGGCAACGTCAACACCATTACGCGCCTGCCCGACGGCCGCCTGCGCGGCGACAACACCGACTACTTCGGCTTTCAGTGCCTAGTCGAGGAGCTGGGCGTTGAGGTCGCCGGCAAGAAGACCCTCGTGCTCGGTGCCACCGGTGGCGCCGGCACCACTGCCAGCATGGTGCTCGGCGACCTGGGCGCCATCGTCGTGCCGGTCGGCCGCACGAGCGAAGTCAACTACGACAACATCGCGCAGCAGTCCGACGCCGCGTTGCTCGTCAACTGCACGCCTGCCGGTATGTTCCCCCACTGCCCCGACGCGCCTTGTACGCTCGAGGGGCTCGATGCGCTCGAGGGCGTCATCGACATTGTCTACAACCCCGCTCGCACGGGACTCATGCTCGAGGCCGAGCGCCGCGGCATCCCCTGCATCGGCGGTCTGCTCATGCTCGTGGCCCAGGCGGCGCAAGCCGTTGAGCGCTACACCGGCCAGGTCACTCCGCGCGAGCGCATTCTGGACGTAACTGAGCGCCTGTCACGCCGCGAGCAGAACATCGCGCTGATCGGCATGCCGGGCTCGGGCAAGACCCGTGTGGGCGAGCAGATTGCCCTGCTCACGGGGCGAGAGCACATCGACCTGGACCGCGCCCTCGAGGAGCGCCTGGGCATGCCCTGCGCCGACTTTATCGTCGAGCGCGGCGAGGCGGCGTTCCGCGAACAGGAGACGGCGGCGCTGGCCGACATCTCTAAGCGCAGCGGCCTGGTGCTTTCCACGGGCGGCGGCGTGGTCACGCGCGACGAGAACTACCCGCTACTGCACCAGAACAGCCAGATCGTGATGCTCAACCGTAAGCTCGACGAACTCGCCCACAAGGGTCGCCCCATCACCGCCCGCGATGGCATCGACAAGCTGGCCGAGCAGCGCATGCCGCGCTACCGCGCCTGGGGCGACCACATCATCGACTCACGCGACTGCGCCGCCAACACCGCCCAAGCCCTCCTCGACACCCTCCCACCCGCTCTCTAACCAAAACCGCCACAAAGGGGACAGGCACCTATGTGGCGGTTTCTCGACTGCAAAGGAAGCAAACATGAAAGCACTCGTCATCAACGGCCCCAACCTCAACATGCTCGGCATTCGTGAGCCGGGCATCTACGGCAGCGACAACTACGACCGCCTGGTCCAGATCTGCCAGGAGGCGGGCGCCGCGCAGGGCTTTGACGAGGTCGAGGTCTTCCAGTCCAACCACGAGGGCAGCATCGTCGACAAGATCCAGGAGGCCTACGGCAAGGTCGACGGCATCGTCATCAACCCGGCGGCCTACACGCACACGAGCGTGGCGATCCTGGACGCCCTCAAGGCCGTCGCCATCCCTGCCGTCGAGGTACACATCAGCGCCGTAGAGACGCGCGAGAACTTCCGCCAGGTGAGCTATGCACGCCTGGCCTGCTTCGCCACCATCACCGGCGAGGGTCTGCAGGGGTATGCGCACGCTCTGGAGCTGCTGAGGGAGCATCTCGAAAAGTAAAATGCCAAACCCAACAAACAGTAGCGGCATGCTCGCGCTCGGCTCCAGCAGCACACAAGATGAAAAAAGCCCAGACCACCAAGCGGCCCGGGCTTAATAAACGATGGTGCTCCATGGCGGATTCGAACCGTCGACCTTGGGATTAGAAGTCCCCTGCTCTATCCAACTGAGCTAATGGAGCAAATAACCGCACGCCCAAGCAAGCGCAAGCCTGTCAGGCGCAAGTAATTATAACCTAGTTGAACTGCTCGCGGTACGCCTTGCAGACCTCATCGACCGGACCGTCCATGCGAAGGTCACCCTTCTCAATCCAAACGGCACGCTGGCAGATGCGCTCAACCTGCTCCATGGAGTGCGAAACGAACAGAACCGTCACGTCGCCGCTCTGGATAAAGTGCTGGATACGGTCCTCGCACTTCTGCTGGAAGAACACGTCACCGACGGACAGCGTCTCGTCAACGATCAGAATATCTGGCTCGGTAATCGTCGCGATTGCAAAGGCAATACGCGCCACCATACCCGAGGAGAAGTTCTTGAGCGGCATGTCGACAAAGTTCTGAAGCTCAGCGAACTCGATAATGCCGTCAAAGTTGGCGTCGATGAACTCCTTGGTATAGCCGAGCAGGGCGCCGTTCAGATAGATGTTCTCGCGGGCCGTCAGCTCAGGATCAAAGCCGGCGCCGAGCTCAATCAGCGGTGCGATGTTGCCATGGACCTTAACGCTGCCCTCGCTAGGCTCAAGCACGCCAGCGATAATCTTGAGCATAGTAGACTTACCGGAACCATTGGTACCGACCAGACCCACGACCTCGCCGCGATGAATATCGAACGAGATGTGCTTAAGTGCCCTAAACTCCTCAAAGAACAGCTCGTGCTTGGCAAGCTTAATGAAGTACTCCTTGAGGTTGGTCAGCGACTCGGACGCCATGTTAAAGATCATGGTGACGTCGTCGACCTCGACAGCCAGAGGCTGCTCGCTGTAATCAACAACAGATTCAGTCATCACAGCACTCCTTAGATGTAGAGGATGAACTTGCGCTCGGACTTATGGAACACGGTGTAGCCAATAACAAGCGCAAGGACCGCCCAAGCGACGCACATACCAAACGTCAAAAGCGAGGGCGTGGTCTGGAACAGGAAGATATCACGCATAAACTGCAGGTAGTTATACATGGGGTTCGCATACATCAAGATACGCACGAGATGCGGCATTTGCGCAATATAGTCAGTCGTCCAGAAGATGGGCGTAATGTAAGTCCACGCCGTAATGACGACGCTCCATAGATGCATAACGTCGCGGAAAAAGACCGTAAGAGCAGAGAGCATCATGCCCAGGCCCATGCAGAAGCACATAAGCAGCAGCAGGCAAACCGGCAGCAGAATGAGGTGCCAAGAAGGCATAACACGGAACCACAGCATGACGATGGCGACGGCGACCAGCGAGAAGGCAATGTTGACCAGCGAGAAGAGCACCTTCTGCACCGGGAAGACCCAGCGGTGCACCTTAACCTTCTTGAGCAGAGGGGCAGCGCCCACGATAGACGTCAGGGCCTGGTTCGTAGACTCGGACATGACGGCAAAGGTAATGTTACCCACGATCAAGTACAGCGGGTACATCTCGGGCGTCATTGAGCCATTGCGGCCCTGGCCAAAAATCGTCGAGAACACGATGGCCATGACGATCATCATCAGCAACGGATTGAGCACCGACCATGCGACACCCAGAACGCTACGGCGATACTTGATCTTAAAATCCTTGGTAACCAGCTGACGAAGGATAAACGCATCCTTCTCAAATTCGTTCTTAGCAAACGTCGCAGGCAGACTGCGAGTTTCTTGTTGCTTTGTCTGATCCGACACGGATGCAACTCCTTTACTCGTAATCGTTGACAAACGAACAGTATAGACCCGACGGCCATGCAAACGATTCGCGCAACAAAACTGGAGAACTAACCCACATCTTAGGATGCCAAACCCAAACGGCTATACTTTCAAGGATTGAAAGTATAAGGAGCATTGAGTGAATTCTGAATCCATCGCCGTCATCATCCCT
>CAUAGV010000166.1 GCA_958428675.1 uncultured Collinsella sp. | reverse complement strand
CGATGCCGTCGCCGAACGCGCCGGTAAAGATAGAGTCGTAGCGACCGCCCGAGCCCACCGGATCGGGCAGGCCACCGGCATAGGCCTTAAAGACCAGGCCCGTGTAGTAATCGAAAGAATTCATAATGGAAAAGTCGAAGGACAGCACCTGAGCGTCCTCGGGCGCCAGGCCCTCGACCAGCGCGCGCAGCTCACGCGTGAGCGGCGCGACAATACCGGCAGCCGCCAGCAGCGCATCCACGCGATCGAGCACTTCGGCCCCACCATGCAAGCGCGGCAGTTCGCTGACGGCGGCCTTAACGGCATCGGTCTCGGCGCTTGCCGCCACGCGGGCATCGAGGCCCACAAAGTCGTTGGCGTGCACGCAGCGCAGAGCCTCGGCAGCCAGCTCGCGATCCTCGCACGCCGCGAGCAGCTCCTTAAACGGGCGCACGCTACCTGCGATAATGCGCGCATCGGGCAGCGCCAACTTGCGAACGGCCTCGGCCACCAGCGAGACGATCTCGACATCGCCCGCGGTATCGCCCGCGCCGATGAGCTCAAAACCCAGCTGGGTAAATTGACGCGAACCGCCGGCATTGCGCTGGCATTCGCGAACCACCGGCGCCTCATAGCGCAGGCGCAGCGGCAAGTCGGCCGCGCGCATGCGGGTCGAGACCAAACGCACGATCGGCAACGTATTGTCGGGACGAACCACCAACAAGCGGCCGTCATCGTCAAAAAGCTTAAACGGCGTGTCCGCGATACGGCCGCCCTCCTCGAGCGAGCCCTTGTCCTCGAGCAGCGGCGTCTCAACCGGCAGATAATTATGCTCCCTAAAGCAGCCCTTCACCGTCAGCGCAATCTCCTCGCGCGCCTGAGCCTCCTCGGGCAATATGTCCCGGAATCCCCACGGTGTGGCCGTCATCTGGTGAGCCTCCTCATGCTGTGTTTCGTATGGAACAGAAGACCGGCATAGCTCCGCCGGTTTTCTGGGTACTTTAGCATACTAGAGTGTTTGCGGGGAGAATCGTCCTCCTCGGCTCACACCGTATTCATTTGGAAACATAGGAGCGGATTGTCGCAACCCAACCCCACCTAGACGCCAATCGCACGACGATACTCTGCCATTACCTGCGCATCGGCAGCTGCGGGGTCGGCAAAATAGCGCCAGTCATAGGTCTCGGCCGAAACAACTCCGCGATAGCCGCGCGCCACCAGCCTATCCAGGTCGGCGCGCATATCGCGGTCGCCGTCACCCCAGGCAAGATGCGTCGTGCCATCTGCCGCAACATCGACAAAATGCACGTGGGCGACATCATCGCCAAGCAGATCGAAATAATCGTCGATGGTATCCCCTGCCACCGCCATAGCGCCCAAATCCAGACACGCCTTAAGTGCCGGATGATCAACTGCCTCGATCATGCGCTTCGTATCGGCCGCCGAGTTCACGATCATCGACTCAACCGGCTGTAGGGCCTCGAGCACCAGTCGCACACCGCACTCTCCCGCATGCTCGGCAATCGCACGCAGCATCGAGGCGCTGCGACCCCACGCGTCCTCGATCGGCTCGTTCAAAAATGCCCAGCCGCTCGAGACCATGACCTGCTCGGCTCCAAGTTCCGCCGCGATATCTACAACGTTCTTAAAGTACGCGAGCGTGCGGGCACGCGCCTCATTCCCGCGCGCCGCGATATTCCACGGCTTGGGGTTGTTCTGTTCGGGACAAAGTCCCACAATCCGAACCCCATACCGCTGCGACAGCTCCCGTACCCGCTCGAGCGAATCGTATCCATGGCAATCGACATACAGATGCATCGCCCCGGTCCAAAGCTCGCAACACGTGTAGCCCGAAGCCGACGCCGAAGAAAAGAACTCCTCAAGATCAAAGTAGCGATGGCTGATATTCATAACGGCAAGCTGCGGATACTCCATCTTGTCCACCTTTCGGCAAAAGGGCGCCGCAGCACAGTGTGCGCGACGCCCCCTCTTACATTGTTCTCATTATGACGGATACTCTACTGGACACCAAGCACTCCAAAGAACGCGCCAGCGATACTCACGAGCAGGATCACGAGCATGATGACCAGCGGATTCATCTTCTTTTTGAGCATGAGATAGACGATTCCAAACAGCCCCATCGTGACAAAGCCCGGGAAGATTCCGTTGAGCAGCTCGGCCAGCGTCTGAGCACCATCGCCCGCACCGACCATGAGCGGAATGTCCACGGTGACCATCTCCATGGTCATAGCGCCGATCACCATGGCGCCCATGATAGAGGCCATCTTGACGATCGTGTCCATAATGCCCGATTCCTGGACCTTGCTGATCATGTCCGAGCCAAAGCGATACCCCACAAACGTCAGCAGGTAACGGATGATGTAGTGAGGGACATTGAACACGAGCAGGAACAAAATCGGGCCAAGAATAGAGCCCTGTAGCGCCAGCGACGTGCCGACACCCGTTGCCAAAATTCGCAGCGTGCCCCAGTAGAAGGCATCGCCCACGCCGGACAGCGGCCCCATCAAAGCAAGCTTGACATTAGAGATCGCGCTCGTGTCAAAGCTATCGTCAGTAGCGTTGACCTCCTCCATTGCAGCGGCGATGGACATGGGGAGCGTCGAGATGTACGGCGTGACGTTATAGAGCTCCATATGGCGCTTGAGGGCGGCCTTAAAGTCCGCATCCTGCGGATACAGCTTGCGAAGGATCGGCATAAGGGCCCACATAAAGCCGATATGGCCCATACGCTCGTAGTTCCAGGAATGCTCATAGGGAATCGAGCGCCAGAACAGCTTCTTAAGGTCTGCGCGGGAAATCAGCCCGTCGTAAGAAGACTCAAACTTAAAACTCATCGAACCCACTCCCAATCGCAGGATCATCGGTTGCCACTGCGGGCTGCTCCGCCTTTTTCTTGTCACCCAAAACCGTCATCGCGACGACGATGATCGCGGCAAAGATCGCCACGCCCGTCGTGCTAATGCCAAAGTAGGCGACGAGGAAGAAGCCAGCGAAGAAGAACGGCGCCACCGTCTTGTTCATAATCATCTGAGCCAGCATTGCAAAACCGAGTGCGGGCAAGAAGGCGGCGGCGACATCCATACCGGTCTGAACGAAATCGGGGATGATGTTGAGCAGGCTGGCAACAGCATCGGCGCCAAAGAAGAATGCCAGGGGAATAATCAGCAGGCCGCACCAGCTCTGCGCGTAGCCGGCGATGAGCATGTTGCGCGTGATGGCCTTGGTGTCTCCGTCCTCGACGTTTTTGTCGATACGGTGCACCAGCAGCAGCATCACCGGCTGGCCCAGGGCAGTATCGAGCGCCAGGACGATCGTTGCGATGGGAATGCCCAGGGTCAGGGCCGCCGAAGCGTCCGCGCCGGCCTGCATGGCAAGAGATACGCCCAGGATAGTGCCGGAAATCGTATCGGGCGGGTTATAGGCGCCGACCGAGATGGCGCCGACCATGGCAAGCTCCATCGTGGCGCCCATGATCGTACCGGTCACCATGTCGCCCATGACAAGGCCAACCAGAGGTCCGAGCACGATCGGGCGCTGGAGGTAGCTCGTGCCCGTCAGCCACTCGGAATAGCCCAAAAGGGCAATCAGGAAAATCAGGATTGTCTTGATAACCATGACAGCCCCTAACCGATAACCTTCGCGGCGTCAGTCTTCGCATCTGCCGGAATCATCTGAATGAACAGTTCATAGCCCTCGCCGAGCAGCTCTTTGACGTATGCCTCGTTTTCGGGCGTAAGGAACACGCTCGTCGAGACCTGGCGGGCATTCTCGCTAAAGGCAACGTTGCCGAGGTTGATCTTCTTGACTCCCATCGCCTTGGCGACGGCACCGGCCTGCTGGATCGTCTCGCAAACCACGAAGAGCTTGTACTTGTCGGTCACTCCGCTCTGGAGCGCCTTGACGGCATCCTCGGTGTTTTTGACAACGACCTTGCAGCCCTCCGGCTTTGCAAGGGACAGGGCCTGCAGACGAAGCTTGTCATTGAGGACCGTGTCGCTCACCAACAAGATGCAGTCGGCACCCAGAGCCGAGGTCCAGCTAACGGCAACCTGGCCGTGAAGCAGTCGATAGTCCACGCGAATCATCTGAATCATGATGTGCTCCCTAGTGGTTAAAACTCATCGAGTTCGGCCTGCCCCAGCAGGTCGTTGACGTACTTGACCTTGGTGTCGTCCGCCTCGACGATCTGGCGAATGGCCTCATCGATCGGGGTGGATTCGGGCACGAACAGCAGCTGAATAAGGCGCGGCAGGTTCATGTTGGGCACG
>CAUAGV010000165.1 GCA_958428675.1 uncultured Collinsella sp. | reverse complement strand
AATACCAAAGAGCACCAGGTACTCAACGAGAACCTCGACGCCCAGAGTCACAAAGTCCACCGACTCGACACCCACACCGTAGTCAAGAACGATGTCGGCGTGTTCCTTGATGGGTGCCTCGACGTTTGCCGTGAGCGCAACTGCAGCCATATCGTGTGCGCGCATGTAATCAAGAGCCGCGATCGTATTGGTCGAATAGCCACTCTGCGAAACGGCAATGTTGAGCGCATGCTGTGGATAGGTGTGTTCAAAATCGACGAAGGCCTCGGGCGTCACAACGGACACCTGCATCTGCAGCGTATCTTGCAGGAAATCGCGGGTGCAATCCGCAGCATGGCGCGACGAACCCGAAGCAACGATGCGCAGTGCGTCAAAAGAACCGGACTGGAAAATATCAACGAGCTGCGCTACCAGCTCAGACGAACGCTCGAGGTTCTCCCCCATACGCACATGGGCAAGCTGAACGTAATCGAGCATCTTCATCGTCTCACCTCGTTACAAATCATTAGTATTTGATACCAATCACAGTTACAGGATACGGCTTTTTGATACCTCTTTGTCGATTAATTTATCCCCTTCGGCGAACGGTCGATTTTGAGCCATGTAAGGTTGTATATACAGTCGGTCAAATTGCCCAAACAGACCGGCTGTTACCGCGCGCGATGCAAAGCCCCAGCTAGTACGTATAGGTGTAGCCGCCCGTATCGCCACGATTGAAGGACTTTACATACTCGATAGCCTGACCGCTCGCGTCATAGCTCACGCATTCCAAAAGCAAAACAAGATCGCCCTGTTCCAGTCCAAGGAGGCCGGCATCTCGTGCGCCCAGTGCCTCGATATCGAGCTTTTCCTGTGCCATGACTGGCTTTCGGCCCAGCATCTCATAGGTCTCGTACAAACTGAAGACCGACACGTCAATATCTTCGATGGTTGGGAACAGCAGGCAGGGAATCAGCGCCGTCTCAATCGATACGGGGCTACCGTTTATGCAGTTCAGGCGTCGAACGGAATAGAGCAGGTCGTCCTCGGCGATGCCAAACAGGTCGGCGTAATATGGCCCCGCATAACGCTTGGAACGCGCGAGAATACGGACGGACGCCTCGCCGCCCGAAGCACGGACCGATTCACGGAAACCGACCGTGCGTTCAAAAAAAGCAGGTACTTTCTGCGCCACAAAGGCACCTTTTCCCCGAACACGGCGAATCTGCCCGCGTCGAACCAGCTCATCGACAGCGCTTCGGATGGTCAAGCGTGTCGTACCAAATTCCTCGGCGAGGTCTTTTTCGGACGGAATCATGGAACCCGTGGGATATGCACCGCGCTCGATACGTTCCTCGATGCAGCGTCGAATGCGCATATAAACCGGGGTGGCATCTACTGTTTCAGCCATTGTTCACCTGCCACGCTCCTCATGCCGTTCTCTTCGCCGTTATCGGCAAAGCGGAACTTTGTGGGCAAAATCACCGATTTGCAATGCTCCACAAAACGCATGTCCTTATCAAATTCGATCGAGCTCTCATAGAACACCGGCGTTCCCTCTTCTTGCTGGAGCAGCTCGGCCTCTTCGAAGTTCAAACGCGAGATGGAGATATGCTCACGTCCATGCTCAACGCGCACGCCACCTTCTTTGAGCAAGACATCGTAAAGGCTCTCACACTCAAAATCGTGCTCGGGAAGCGATGGGCACAGGGACAGGTTAACGTGAGCGGTCTCGATTGACGCCGGCTCGCCCTCAATAAGTCGAACGCGCTGCATGCGGAGCAAGGGAGCGCCTACAGCCACCCCAAGCTTGTCGGCAAGCGCCTCATCCGCCTCGATGGTCCCGGTGGAAACCAGACGAGAAGAGGGGTGCAGGCCGGCAGTCCGCACAGCATCGGAAAAGTTATACGTTTCCTGGAAGATGTTCAGCGGCTTGGGAGGACACACATACGTGCCCGATCCGCGACGGCTCTCGAGCGTTCCACACGAGATAAGCCGCGTGATACCGGCACGCAACGCCGTACGCGAAACGCCAATCTCTTCGCACAGCACGCGCTCGGCCGGCAGGCGATCGCCGCCGGCAAGCTGATGGTGCTGGATATACCAAAGAATTCCCTCAACAGCATGATCTTTGGGGGGAATTGCATAAGATTCGCCTGCCATTGCACAGACTCCTCATTCAGAAACGTATGCCGCCAAAATTAGGCCAGCCCTCCCATGGCATCAAATTCTGCCTTGATCTTCTCGGCGACATTCCGATACGACTTATATAGACTTGAATCGCGTTTGACTTCGTCGGTCATAACGGGAATCTCTAATTTGGAAACCTCGTCTTTTCCCGTCTGAACCGCCACAACAACGCCCATACCAAGACACATATTACGCTTGGCAGCATTTATTTTTGCTGCCTTGGCAGGATTTGCCAGGATACGCTGGGCAAATTCCTGTTTAGAGACCGCTTCTTCGGCCTCCGGATCGCCCGCCTCGGCCACTTCGCACTGCAACACGTCCGCATAGTCAAAAATCTTCGGCTCGCCGCCGCGCTGATGTACGGCCCATTTGCGATGCGTGGCATCCTGGTAGATAGCCGGCAAAAACGTAAACCGCGGCGGGTCCAAAATCGTATCCGTGATGGTAAACACATCGGGATCAAAGGCATCCTGCGGGTTTTTCTTCTTGAACAGCCCCATATCAGCCTCCCGTACTAGCATTAAACAACTCAACCTGAATATAGCACCAATTTCAAGCCGCCGCCTTACCCTATCGGTGCGCGGCGTCTATAGCTCGCCCAGCGGAAGAGTTCACGGACGAGGGCCGGGGTGCCTGCCTTGTTTTGAGAAGTGGGCTCCGCGAACTTCTCAAAACAAGGCAGGCACCCCGGCCCCGCCGGCAAATAGCGGACACTCCGCATGCAATCTATGCAAACAAACAAGTACGCTTAGCTACATTCGGTAAGATCGAGCACGCTGCCCTTCACGATAAGCGCCGGCTCCAGAACGACTTCTTCGGCACGTCTACCGCCCCTACCGGCAAGGCGCTTGGACATGCAGCCAAAAGCATGCTCCGCGAGGATACCAGGATCCTGCTCAATCGCGGTCAGCGCCGGCTCAAAGAGAACGTCGGCGGCCGAGTTGTCGTAACTCACCACCGAAATGTCGCCCGGAATGCTCTTCCCCATCTCGTGTAAGCGCTTGAGCAGACCAAGGGCAATGTTGTCCGAGCTTGCAAATACGGCGGTGGCGTCGGTCGCGAGCACCGCCTCCGAGGCCTCGTAGGCACTCGGAATGTAGTACTCGCTCTCAAACTCCAAACGCGCGTCGATAGGCAAGCCAACCTCGCGCAGCGCGCGCTCATAGCCGGCAAGTCGCTTACGCCCCGTATTGGAACGGCGCGCGTTAACCAAGCAGGCAATGCGACGGTGGCCCTGCTCGATCAGATAGCGAGTGGCCATGTAGCCACCCATCTCGTGGTCGAACATCACCTTGTCGCACTCGAGCCCCTCAATGGCACGGTCGACCATTACGGCCGGGATGGGCAGGTGGCTGACTTCTTCGCGCAGGGCGCGGTCGTCGGAGAACTCGTCGCCCACGACCAGGAAGACGCCATCAACGCCGCGCGTCACCAGCTGGCGCAGCAGCTCCAGATCGTCATCGGCGCTTCCACCCGAGCTGGTAATGAAGAGTGCATAGCCATCCTCGCGGCAGCGCTTTTCCAGGCTACCGGCGAGCGAGGCAAAAAAGCGGCTCTCGATGTTAGGGACGATAAGGCCCAGCGTGCGCGACTCGCGCATGACCAAACTACGCGCAATCTGGTTAGGAACATAGTGGTTGCGCGCCGCGACCTCCTTGATGAGTTTGCGGTTTTCTTCCGAGATGCGACAGGGCCGATTATTGAGCACAAGCGAGACCGACGAGGGGGAAAGCCCCACCTCCTGGGCGATCTGCTTGAGGGTGACTTTGTTGGCCATCTCGCTCCTTCCGGGTTTACGCGCAATCTCTTGAAAGTATAGCGACTACCCCTCTACCTCGGTGATAAACACTTTACCAATCCGGTAGACGGCTGTTTTATCGCCGTCAGCGCACCAAATCCGTCCGGGTGGGGTATATTGCAATCGATTGATGACGACGACCACCAAAAGGCGGATATTCATATGCACGAGAACGACTTTTTTAACGAGGACCTGCTGTGCGCGCTCGCTGGCGTTGCCGGCGAGGACAACGTGTTGATGAGCGAGCCCATGCGCGAGCACACCACGTTTAAGATCGGCGGCCCGGCCGACGTCTTTGTCAC
>CAUAGV010000164.1 GCA_958428675.1 uncultured Collinsella sp. | reverse complement strand
ACGAGGTCATGAGCAAGAACGCCTAAGTTCGAGCTCCCTGTTACGTAATCCTGCGAGAACATCTCTCGCACTCTTTGGAGGTTTAAGTTGGCTACCCAGAAGATCCGCATTCGCCTCAAGGGCTATGATCACGAGGTCGTCGATCAGTCCGCGAAGCTCATCGTCGAGACCGCTCAGAAGACCGGCGCTCGCGTTTCCGGTCCTGTCCCCCTGCCCACCGAGCGCAACCTGTACACGGTTATCCGCTCGCCGCACGTGAACAAGGACTCCCGTGAGCAGTTCGAGATGCGCACCCACAAGCGCCTCATCGACATCCTCGACCCCACCTCGGGCACCGTTGATTCGCTCATGCGTCTCGACCTTCCCGCTGGCGTCGACATCGACATCAAGCTCTAAGCGATATTCCTCATAGCTTAAAGGGCCCCGCTGCCATTACGGTAGCGGGGCTCTTTTGTTTTGCATGATGGGTTTGGATCGCCGGGTAAGGCTGCCGAGCGGCTGGCTGTGGCGACCTACTCACTCAAGGGGCGCAATGACGCCTCCTCAAAATGGAAGGATCGCAAGCCGTCTTCTGTTTCGATGCACGCACGACCAAAGCCATCGACCGTTATAAAGATGCCTCGCGCCAGCTCGTCACCGGCAGGGGAGCGGGCGATAACGTGCTTTCCAATCCAATTGAGGTGAGCGACATATTCGCCGTGGACGGGCGCGAGCGGTCCGGTGTTTTCTTCCATGGCGTTGAGGCGTTCTGCCCAGGCATCTACAGCGTCTATAACTGCGTGATAGACCTCATCGAGGAGCATGTCGACAGCAGGAACGTTCTCGTTAAGGTCCGAGAGACCGATTGCCGGCAGGCCGCCATCGGGCACCTCTTGGGGCGCATAGTTCACATTGACACCAATGCCGCAGACGGCGAAAGGTTTGCCTTCGTTGTCGCGTGCGGCCTCGACCAGAATGCCGCCGAGTTTGCGTCCACGCGCGACCAGGTCGTTGGGCCATTTGAGGCCAATCTCGTTTGCAAGACCCTGTTTTTCGAGCGCCTCGAGCACCGCTAGGCCGCTGACGGCAGCAAGACCAGAGTACTTCGCAGGATTAACGCATGGACGCAGGACAATCGAAAGCAATAGGTTGCCGGCGGTTGAATCCCACTTGTGGCCGCGCCGGCCGCGTCCTGCTGTCTGAGCCCGGGCGGCAAGTCCTGTGCCGTGCGGCGCTCCCTGTTTTCCTGCTTCGAGCAGGTCATCGTTGGTCGATCCGGTTACGTCGACTATCGTTAATTTGGCATCCATAACGGCTGCTACCTCCTTAATGAATAAGTGAATAACGCAATGGTGTCGAGAGATAGACACAATGTGAAGCCTGTGTCGCATTTGGGCAATTTAATGTTAACACGTCAACAACGACTGAAATGCGCTATCCTCTCTTGGTCGATGTAAACACGTCAACAACTCAAAGGAGGTTAGTGATGGGTTTCACGATTCTTGGAACAGGCTCGGCGCTTCCCAAGCGCAGTGTTTCCAATGACGAGCTGTCCGAGTTCCTCGATACCTCGGATGAGTGGATTTTTACCCGCACAGGTATTAAGAGTCGCCACGTCTGCACCACCGAGTCACTTGACGACCTTGCCGTAGCGGCGAGCGAGCGGGCACTTCAGGTGTCCGGAATCGACGCGAGCCAGTTGGATCTGATCGTCTGCTCGACGACGACGGGTGACCACCTTGTTCCCGCCGAGGCGTGTGCCGTTGCTGAGCGACTGGGCGCGACGTGCCCTGCCTTCGATGTCTCGGCTGCCTGTGCCGGCTTCGTATTTGCGCTCGATGTTGCCGAGGGCTATATCGCCCGGGGTCGTGCCAAGCGCGTGCTTATCATTGCTGCCGAGCAGATGACGCGTGCGCTCGACTGGACCGACCGCGCCACCTGCGTGCTCTTTGGCGATGGGGCAGGCGCCGCGGTGATTGAGGCTGGGGGAGACAGCCCCCTTGCCGTTGAGCTTTCGACGGCGCCCGACGTCGAGACGTTGCGCGTTCCCGGTCTGGTTGGCACCTCGCCGTTTAAGGCCTCCGCAGATAGCGAGAGCGTGCTGTCCATGAATGGCCGCCGCGTGTTCAAGTTCGGCGTCAACGCGATTTGCGACACGGTCCATAAGCTTGCGAGCGATGCGGGCATTTCGGTCGAGGACATCGACCATTTTGTATTCCATCAGGCTAACGAACGAATCCTGAGTCAGGCGGTCAAGCGCCTCGGTGTGCCAGACAAGTGCGTGGTTCGAACGCTGCGCGAGACTGGCAACATTTCGAGCGCCTGCATTCCCTTTGCGCTTGACCGGCTGGCACGCACCGACGCACTGAATACGGGCGACACCATCGCCCTCGTTGGATTTGGCGCCGGCCTGGATATAGGTGGCTATCTGCTTCGTTGGAAGTAGTTGCACATAGGAAATAAAACGCCCCTAGGGCACAAACAAAGGAGAACTACCATGGCAGATCAGAAGACCTTCGAGCGTGTTTGCGACGTTATCCGCGAGACCGCTGGCCTTGACGACGTCGAGATGAAGCCCGAGTCCACGCTCGAGGAGATTGGTCTCGACAGTCTGGGCACCGTCGAGATCCTCGTCGCCGTCGAGGACGAGTTTGGCATCCAGCTCGATACCGAGGAGAACCCCAAGACGGTCGGCGAGTTCGCCGATACGGTCGAGGCGGCATTGGAGAAGTAGAGATGCTCAAGACTCCTCTCTGCGATCTGCTCGGCATCGAAAAGCCCGTGTTCCAGGGCGGTATGGCCTGGATCGCCGACGCCTCGCTGGCGTCCGCAGTGTCCGAGGCGGGCGGCTTAGGGATTATCGCGGCCATGAACGCCGACGCCAACTGGCTGCGCGACCAGATTCATGAGCTGTGCGCCAGGACGGATAAGCCCTTTGGCGTCAACGTCATGCTCATGAGCCCGTTTGCCGACGAGGTCGCGCGGGTCGTGATTGACGAGCGGGTGCCGGTCGTCGTGACGGGTGCCGGCAATCCCACCAAGTACATGAAGGCGTGGAACGAGGCGGGCATCAAGGTCATCCCGGTCGTTGCCTCGGTGGCGCTGGCGCGCCTCGTGGCGCGTCGTGGAGCCACTGCCGTGGTTGCCGAGGGAACCGAATCAGGCGGCCATATTGGCGAGACCTCGACGATGGCATTGGTGCCGCAGGTTGTCGATGCGGTCGATATCCCCGTGGTGGCGGCCGGCGGCATCGCCGATGGCCGTGGTGTGGCGGCCGCCTTTATGCTCGGCGCTGCCGGCGTCCAGGTGGGAACACGCTTTCTGGTCGCAAACGAGTGCACCGTATCCGAACAGTACAAAGAGCTGGTGCTCAAAGCGGGCGATACGTCGACGCGTGCGACCGGTCGCTCGACGGGACATCCGGTTCGCGCCCTCAAGAGCCCCTTCACCAACGCGTATGCCAAGAACGAGGCGGCGGGCGCAAGCCCCGAGGAGCTCGGGGCCATGGGCACGGGCGCGCTTCGTAAAGCCGCAAAGGACGGTAATTACGAAGAGGGTTCGTATTTGTGCGGACAGATTGCCGGCATGGTCAACGAACGCCAGAGCGCACGCGAAATCGTCGACGATTTGGTGGATGGCGCCGAGCATGTCCTGAAGGGTGCGTCCGCATGGGTGGCGTAGCGTTTCTGTTTGCCGGTCAGGGTGCCCAGCATCCCGCGATGGGCGTCGACCTGATCGAGGCATCGCCGGCGGCCGCCGAGGTGTTCGCCATTGCCGACGAGGTGCGCCCGGGGACCAGCGAGCAGTGCCGGAGCGCCTCCAAGGAGGAGCTCTCGCAGACTGAGAACACGCAGCCGTGCGTGTTCGTTCACGACCTGGCAGCGGCTGCCGCCCTGCGCGAGCGCGGCGTAGTGCCTGCCGCCTGTGCGGGATTCTCGCTGGGCGAGGTCGCAGCACTCACCTTTGCGGGGGCATTCGATACGCGAGCGGGTTTTGAGCTCGTGTGTGAGCGCGCGGCATTGATGGCCACGGCGGCCGAGCGTCACCCCGGCGGCATGCGCGCCGTCATCAAACTCGATGCGGCGCAGGTCGAGGGTTTGGCAAAACAGGCCGGCGAGGACTGCTGGCCGGTCAACTACAACAGTCCCCAGCAGACGGTTGTGGCCGGAGCGCCCGAGGCGCTGCAGGAGCTCGACGTCCTGGTAAAAGAGGCTGGCGGTCGCGCCATGAAGGTCGCGGTGTCGGGTGCATTCCATAGCCCCTATATGGCCGAGGCGACCTGTGGCCTTGCT
>CAUAGV010000163.1 GCA_958428675.1 uncultured Collinsella sp. | reverse complement strand
CTGAACTTGGCGCTTACGCTCAAGCAGGGCGGCAACCTGCTGCTCCTCGACGAGCCCACGAACGACCTCGACGTCGAGACGCTGTCCTCGCTCGAGGCGGCGCTGCTCGAGTTCCCGGGCTGCTCGGTGGTCATTAGCCACGACCGTATGTTCCTGGACCGCATCGCCACGCACATTCTGGCGTGGGAAGGCACCGATGAGAATCCGGGCAACTGGTATTGGTTCGAGGGCAACTTCGAGGCCTATCAGGCCAACCGCATCGAGCGCCTGGGCGAGGACGCAGCCCAGCCGCATCGTATTCACCGCAAGCTCACGCGCGACTAGATCGTTACGCGGTTTTCCAAACCGCGTAACTGCTCGACGCTGCGCGGGCCGCAAGCACCCCATCTTGCCGTTCAGGCCGTCGCTCGCGTACCGAAGTACGCGTCGCTCCTCTTTCACGGCAACCTGGGGCACTTGCGACCCGCTCGCTGTTGGTTATGCAACATCAACAAATAAAACGGCTCAAATCCTGATTTGGATTTGAGCCGTTTGTCGTTACTGCTCGGGTTCTTCGACTTTGTCGATGGTCCAGGTGGCTCCTAGACCGCCGGTGGTGTTGCGGCGAATGCGCACGGTAACCTCGCGGCGCTCGCCGGCCTGCGTGTAGCGCAGGGGGAAGCTTGCGCGGTTTTGCGCGGCCTCGATGGTACCGCGCTCGCGGGCGATCCAGTAGTACTCGCCGACGATGCCGAGCGTGTCGGCGCCGTAGGGGAGATAGGTCGACAGCTGGTGCAGAAGCGGGCCGGGGCAGAAGACCTCGGTTGCGAAATCGACGGGGAAGTCCTCGGGGATGGTCGGTGCTGTGGGTGCGGGGGCCGGTGCTGCTGCGGGTACCGAAGCCGGTACCGGTGCGGGAATTTGGTCATAGACAGGTGCGGATGCGGACTCGATGACGGGTGCAGACTCAGGCACCGGTTCCGGCTTAACTGCGAAATCTGTCGGTTCCACGGAGACGGATGTGTCTTCAGTCTCGGTTTTGGCATCGGCTTGCGGGGCGTCCCCTGTCTCGACAGACGACTTTGCCTCGACCGGTGTGGAGGCCATGGTGGTGATGCCGGCGTTGGCGTTCTCGGGGTCATAGACGACCGTAAGCGAGATGGCGGGCTGCGGCGTCTCGGGCTTCGGCGCCGACTCGGTAGTGCCTTGATCGGCGGGCTCATCGGACTGATCGTCCTCGGCCTCGTTGCCAAAGACATCGCTGTTTTGGAACGCGGGCGTCTCGGGCTGGTCAGCGGCTTCTTCGGTTGTCGACTTGGGAACCTCGTTGAGCTCCACAGCGGCTTCCTGCTCTGACATGACTTCGGGATCGGTCGTGGCAGCGATTTCGGTTTCGGCTTCTGCTGCTACCTCAATAGCGACTTCGATCTCTGTCTCGGGCTCGGGCTCCGGAGCGACTTCGGCCACGGTTTCTAGCTCGGGACGCTTAACGTGCTTGGGGCGCACGGCCTTGAGGTCCTTCTTGCCGCGCTTTTTCTTTTTGTAGGACTGCTTGGCTCCCTTGGCTGCCTTGGGCTTGTCCTCGCCCTTGGCAAGGGCGGTATCCCAGGCCTCGTTGGCGATGACGGTGGCATACAGACGGCCGCCCTTAAAGACGGTCAGTTTAATGCAGTCATCGAGCTCCTCGAGCAACTCACGCGTGGACTCGAAGCCCAGGTCATAAGCAGTCATGTCGCCGGCGGCGAGAGTCTCCTCGACCTGTGTCATAAACGTTTGCTTGCCGCACCCAATCGCATCGCGCAGCAGGCGATACAGATAGATGTGGTTGCCCAGCGAAAGCGTGGGCCTAACTATTGTCTTGCTCATGGCAAATCTCCTCTTTACACACCAAAGCATCTTACCATCGCATGGGGCTTGCCACCTCGGCGCCCAAGGCAAACGGGCGCGAACCGCTGTCGATTCGCGCCCGTTGTACAGGTTGCCTATCTGAGGATGCAGTGCCTAGTTGCCCGATGTCGTGCCTTGGCTTGAACTGTCAGATGTCGTGCCCGATGTGGTTCCGCCCGAGCTGTTAGTGCTGCTGTTGTCGGTAGATCCTGTGCCCGATGTATTGCCGCTCGTCTGGTCGCCCGTGCTCGGCTGCGAACCGTCAGTCGTTTGGCTTGAGTCGGTCGTGCCGGACGGCGTGCCACTGTTGGACGTAGAGGAATCGGCACTCTGCGACTGATCAGGGGTGTCCGAAGACGAGTCGGTGGATGCGGAGGTGCCCTGCGGGTCGTCCTGCTGGCTTTGCGATTGACCAGTGCTATCCGCATCGCTTTCGGTCGTGCGCGACGAAAGGATTGGCTCGGGACGCTCACCCAGACCCTCGCCGGCAGTGGTGATAAGGATGGCGCCGGCGCAGACGATGACCGCGACGATGGCGATAGCGATCGAGAAGACGATGACCTTCTTTTGCGTCTGGCTGCGCTCAGCCGCCGCCTTGGCGCGCAGGCTGTTTGGGGCGACGCGCGCCGTGGTCGCGCGCCCCGCAATCTGGCGCATCTCCTGCGTAGTCGCGGCGCCGCCCAGGTGCTCCTCGGCATCAAGCTCAACGGGCTCATAGGCGCCGGCGGGGTAGTCGACGGCGGCGTGCGTGCCTTTGAGGGCTTCGGCGCTGGCAGAGATAAAGTGGCGGTAGACCTGCGAGGACACAACGGTGATGACCGAGCTCACGGCGGCGCCGATCACCGATCCGGCAATACCGATCTTGGAGGCAAGCGCAACGCTCGTGGCGGCAGCTGCGGCGCCGGCGACGATCTGGGGAATGGAAATGTCGTCGAACAGGCCCTTTTTGGGCGCGATGGCCATGGTCTGTCCGATGGAATGGTTCTCGTGCACGCCGTTGTTGAGCGCGGCCGGTGTCATGACGCGCGTGCGCGGCGCGTCGGTGTACTTGGTAGTCATACGGGGTCCTCCCGGTGTAAATCTGCTTCGTTTCGTTTAGCCATCAGGGTACCCACCAGATGTGAATCGTACGTGACATTTAACAGATACCATCAACTCATCAAGGGGGCTCGCTGTCTTTGGTGTAATAGCTTGATGCTAAACTGGAATTATGATTGCGAGGTGGTTTACGTGATGTACCCGTATATGACATTCGAAGATGGTACCGAGGTCATTCACTCTGACTTGATTACCGATGGCGATACCGAAAAGGTTTTCGTGCATTTTGAACGACCGACGGCAGAGGGTTTCGACTCCGCTCGCTGTGAGTTGCCCTCTTACAGTTGGACTATGTGGGAGGGGCGTTTCACCGACGAGGAGAAGCAAGGTTTTGAGACTTTTCTGAGCAATAACGCCCATCTGCTGTATCGCTACGCCGCAAACGGAGGAGCTAAAGTTGCCTAGCCTGTTTCTTATTGGTGGCTATCGGGTCTTCTTTTGGTCCAACGAAGCGGGCGAGCCAATCCATGTCCATGTTTGCAAGGGTGCACCTTCAGATAATTCGGCCAAAATCTGGCTGACTCGCAGGGGTGGTTGCATTGTTGCTAATAACAAAGCGAAGATTCCCCGGAGCACGCTTGACGACCTCTGTGAAATTATCGCCGCTCAGCATGAATTGATTTGCTCTAAATGGAAGGCATTTTTCCTTGTGGACGAGATCTCGTTCTACTGCTAAACGCCATTCCGGCCTCTCTTTTTCAATCTTAATCATGAGCCTGCCCCATCAGCGCTGAATGAACTTGACAGTACAATGGAAGCGGACTCTATCGCCGCCGCTCACCGCGGCTAAACGAATATGTTGGAGCTCGCATGAACGATTTTATAAACGGTCAAGTTAAGAACGACGGCTTTTTGCGTGTGGCGGCGGCGTCGCCGCGGATTCGCGTCGCCGATGTCGAGGGTAATGCTGAGGTGGCGCTGGCGGCTGTTCGCGATGCTGCCGAGCGCGGCGTTCGTGCTCTGGTGCTGCCCGAGCTTAACCTGACCGGCTATACCGCGGCCGATCTGTTCCATAACCGCACACTGCTGCATGCCTGCGAGGCTGCTCTGGTGCATATCCTCGACGAGACTCGTGAGCTGCCGATTGTCTTTACCATCGGTCTTCCCGTTGCGGTGGCTGAGAACATCTACAACTGCGCTGCCGTGTGCTGCGCGGGCGAGCTTTTGGGCCTCACGGCCAAGAAGTATTTGCCCAACTATGGCGAGTTCTATGAGCGCCGTTGGTTTGCTCCGGCACCTACCGATTCCGTTTGGCTTGAATTTGCCGGTCAGGGTCCGGTCCCGCTGGGTTCGGGGCTTGTCTACCGCTGCTGCGATG
>CAUAGV010000162.1 GCA_958428675.1 uncultured Collinsella sp. | reverse complement strand
TGTTCCTTGGGGTAGTCATTGGGGACGTTCTTTAATGACTAGTCGTTTAAGAACGTCCCCAACGACTATAAGAACGTCCCCAACGACTACCCAGAATGAGAGTGGATAATCTCCCGTTTTTGGCCTATACCAGCGCTAAAAGTGGGAGATTATCCACTCTCATCGAGCAAGTGTCCGAAAATCCGCCCTCATTCCTTCTTAGGACCCTCCGTCCCCGTGGATTCGAGGCTCGCCTGCCGAATGGTCGATGCGGCCGTCCTGCGTCCATGTCACACTCAGGGGTGGCCTGACCCAACTTGGAAGGAGCCTCCATGAGCCTTGACAACGTAACCCTGCGCGCCGCCACGCTCGATGACCTGGCCGGCATCGCCGCCATCTACAACCAGCTGTGGTGCAACACACTGCGCAACCGCGGCGACGTCGAAGCTGCCGATTTCTGCGCGCGCTTTAACATCGCCATGCAGCTGCAGCGCTCCCCCATCGCGCTCGTCGCCGAGGCCGAGGGCCGCATTATCGCCGCCTGCTGCATCGGCATCTTCGAGGACGGCAAGCCGCGTACCAATCCCACCTGGGAGCCCTGTTACGACGAGCTGTTTATCCAGGCAACCGAGATGGCAAAGACCGCCGATGCCAAACTCGAGGGCTCACTCTTTGGCGATAGCCGCGAAAAGGCCACGGCCGACCGCTTTGCCGCCACAGGTAACGAGTATGCCCAGGGTCAGCTCAACCTGATCATCATTGTGCCCGAGTGGCAGGGCAAGGGACTCGGCCGCGCGCTCATCGACCTTGCGCGCGCCGAGCTCGCCAAGGCAGGCTGCACCAAATTCTTCCTGATGAGCGACTGCAACTCCGACTGGCAGTTCTACGAGCACCTCAACATGAAGCGCATCTTGGAGGATCACAGCCAGGACACCGGCGACGGATTTATCGTCTATATGTACGGAGGCGACACGCAGGATTAACTTGCATGTCGCCTCACGGGCTTTCTACAAGACGGCCCAAACCATCAACCAAGACGAGTCAACAAGGCGCGCTCTCCTCGGCAGCAAGGGCATTCGTGCTGTAACGAGTGGTGGAGATGGCCACGCTTGCACACAACTGTCTCGGATAGATAGCGGTCGAGCAGGCGCGCCCATGTGCGTGCGTCAAGACGCTCCTCCGCCCTGCCATACAGCGATCGACGGAGTGCCTCGCCCATAATGCCGCTAAAATCATCGAGCTCAAGAGCGTACTTTGGGACAACGTATCCGACCAACGTCCCCACAAACGGGCTGTGCCCATTACACACGCAGCTGTTTATCAATGGTGCAGGCGGAATGTCATCGTCGTCCAGGTCAAATATGTCCAAGTCCAGCTCACCAGAAGCGTATGGGTGTATTCCGCGGTTAAGCATCTTAAAGATATGGACCGCGAGTCCAAAGTCATCCGTCTGTGGCGTAAACACGGGGGCATTCGTGGACGCTGCCAAGCTCTCGAAATCGCTGATGCCGGCTATCTCCATGAGTTGAAGCACCTCGGGGGCAATATAGCCGGGAGCGGCGCACGCAGTCCTATGTGTCACATCCGAAAGCGTAAAGCTATACGAGCGCCTTGATGGTATCCATGCCCGCATGCGCCGAAGCCTCGCAACCCTTCTGCCCGTTGAGCACGCACTCGAGCAGCGTATCGTATGCGCGCTGGGCTTCGGGGGCCAGGTACGCCCTGTTAAACATGCCCTCGGGTCGCACGTTTCCCTTCGAGTCGATCATATAAGGCCCCAATCTGTTTGGTTTCCCCAGATTGTGTGCCCGCACACCCAAGCCGCACGGCCCGCCGTTCAGCTGAAACCACCACACAAAAAGTCCGCCGACCATTGAAGTCGGCGGACTTTCGCGTGCGGACAATCAAGCACTGTTCACCATGGAACTGCTATTTACAGCGCGCCTTGGGCTGCTGCTGGGTGATGCAGTGGATGTTGCCGCCACCATAGATGACCTCGCGCGTCATGATGCCGATGACCTCGCGATCCGGATAGGCGGCTTGGATATCCTTGAGTGCCTGGGCATCGTTGGGGTCGCCAAACTGTGGCACCAGCACCGCCCCGTTGATGGGCAAGAAGTTGAGGTAGCTGGGCTCAAAGGCGTCCTCGGGAGTACGCGGCAGCACACCCTCGACCGGATCGATGGTCGATGCCTCCTCCTCGGTCATATATACCGAGGTCGCAGGCATAATCACCTTGTGGATCTTGAGCTTGCGGCCACGGGCATCCGTCGTCTCGGAAAGCGTCTTATACGCCTCTTGGCACTCCTTGTAGAACTTATGGTTGGGATCATCGGTCCACATGCAGCAGACCTCGCCGGGCGCACTAAAGCATGCGACGTCGTCCACGTGCCCGTTGGTCTCAAACGGGTCGATGCCATCCTTGATCCAAATGACCTTCTCGATGCCCAGGTACTCGGCAAGCTTCTCCTCGATCTGCTCCTTGGTGTACTGGGGATTGCGGTCCTCATTGAGCAGGCACATCTCGGTGGTCACCACGGTGCCCTGGCCGTCGCAGTTAAACGAGCCACCCTCGAGGATATAATCCTCGGGACGATAGCGGTTAACCTGCTCGAGCTGTGCCACCTGCAGGCCAATGGAAGCGTCCTTGTCCCACGGGAAATACAGGCCGTCAATGAAACCGCCGTAAGCATTAAAGTGGAAGTGCGAAAGAGCAACCTCACCATTGTCATTAACGAGGAACGCCGGGCCGGGGTCGCGAATCCAGCTGTCGTTGTACTCCATGTGGATAACGCGCACGTTCTCAACGCCGTCGAAGATCTCACACACCGCGGGGAAGTCTTCAGTGTTGACGCCCACAGTGATGGGCTGAAAACGTGCAACGGTCTTAATAATCTCGGTAAAGACCTTTTGCGCCGGCTTGGCACCACAGCGCCACACATCCGAGCGATGCGGCCACAAAATCCAGGTGCGCTCCTGCTCCTCGTACTCGCCGGGCATATAGAACCCGTCCTTCTTAGGTGTGGACTCACTCTCGTAGATGGTCTTCATTTCAAGCTCCTAAATCTCGGTGCTTTTGCTTGACGAGACCATGATGCGGCCGCACCGAGATGTTCTCAATGGTCCCTCGAGCCCCTTTCAGCGACCGACGGTATACCATTCGCTGACCTAAAGTTCTATTCAGGCCGAGAACATGACATACTGGGTTCCACAATGGAAAGGATGCCCTATGCCCCCATGCAATAAACAGCAGACTATTGAGTTGGACAGTACGACCTGGACTGCTCTCAACGAGCTCGCGCTTGCAATCCACGCATCACACGGTGTCGATAAGCTGCAAAAGGAGACCCTCGAGGGAACGACAGGGCTCGTGCCCCATCGGATCGCCATGTTCGACCTGATCGAGGCGGCGGGCAGTGATGCCCCACGCTACGTCCACCCCGCAAGCAGCGGAATGGACGACCGCGCACTGAGCGACTACTACAACCGCTACGCCGCGATGGACTATACAACATGGAGCTTTGACTTACATAAGGTCGGCGTCTACCGCGACCTCGACCTCGTCGACGTCGAGCGACGCGATGCCACGCCCATCTATCGCAAATGGATGGAACCGCAGGGCGTCTACTTTGGCTGTACGGCCACGCTCGCGCACAACGACAGCCCGCTAGGAAGCATCACCCTGTTTCGTGAACGCACGGCCGGAGACTTCACCGACACCGAGCTCGCAATCCTGCTCGAAGTCGCTCGGCACGCGAGCATCGCGCTCGCCAACCTCTATCCTCGGGGCATTAAACTCACCCAGACAGAAGACACAAACCAGCTAAATGCTTTCATTACAGAACACAATATCCAACCGCGCGAAGCCGAAGTCATGCGGCTCATGCTCGACGGCAAAACGAACAAACAGATGGCAAACGAGCTATTCATAAGCGAGTCAACCGTCAAGAAGCATGTCAACGCCATCTATCGCAAGCTCGGCGTCAGCAACCGCCTGGGCCTCATGACTGCCACGCAAAACATCCCGCGATAAAAAAGGGCGCCCTCCATGCAGAGAACGCCCTTTGATTTCGCCATTTGAATTAGTGTCGGCTCTGGCTCAAAGAGTAGACAGGTTTATTTTGGCAGGTTTTATCTGGGCAAATGTCAGCCGCCGCGAGGGAGCTGCCTTCCCTCGCGGCGGTCTTCTAACAGAAAAAACCAAGTGAGTAGGCTTTTTGCAGGAGGTCAAGCACGCCCCAAAACGCCACAGCTCTGACCTGCGGTTTTATTGAGCATTTGTCGCGATGTGCTCGGCATATCCAAATAAGTCTACTCACTTGCATCT
>CAUAGV010000161.1 GCA_958428675.1 uncultured Collinsella sp. | reverse complement strand
GCAGCAGAGGCATACGAAAAAGATGAGTGGCCAAAGGGCCGCACCATCAAGTTAGGGAGGCCGCCGATCTCCGATGAGCCGAGCGTTGTTTTGTCGGCACGCGTGGGTGAATCGGTTCTTGAGGCGTTTGACGCAAAGGCAAGGCGTCACGGGCAAACACGCACGGAGCGACTCAGAGAGCTCATTACGCTCGATGCAATGATCGCCTAGCCCCCGCCGAACCCAAACGTGTACGCCAGCATCCAAAGTCGACATTTTTCGACATCTTTGGATGCTGGCGTACAGCTTTTTTGCGCGGGTCCCTCACAACCACTCATTGGGGACGCACTTAAATGAGTAGTCGTTTAAGAACGTCCCCAACGACTACCCGATGACACGGCGATCCTATTCCTCGATCTCTTTCCAGCACTGAGGATCGGCTTCGTACATATCGCCTGTGTAGCCATACGTCACAGCGGGGCAGCCTCGGCACCAGCCGAAAAGCTCACATTTGGAGCACTTCTTGAACTTTTTAAAGTCGCGCTTTGCCTCCATCTGCGGCGAAAAGAACAGCTCCTCGAGCGTGTTCTCGGCAACGTTGCCCACCTTGCTCTCCATGCGACGACATGCATAGACGTCGCCCGTAGGCAGCACCGTCATATGGCCCGTACCGCAATGGCAGCCGTCGTAGATCATGCCGGGCTTGGCGCTCTTGGGGATGGTGAATTTGCCCTGCTCCCACAAAAGAAGCGTCCACAGGTGATCTTTGAGCTGGAAGAACGTTTTGCAGCCCGCAGCCTGGTGAAACTCCATACGCTCTTGCGCGGCCAGCAGCACGTCGCGATATTCCAGCGGCTCCAGATGGAACTCATCACGCTTTTGGCCCGAGGTGGGGCAGTATCGTCCAAAAGCAAACACGTCGACTTCGAGGCTTGCCACAAGGTCAATGAGCTGCGGCAGCTCGGCGGCATTCATACTCGAAACCGTGTTCATAACGGCAACCCAGATACCCGCGCGCTTAAGGCACCCAATCGCACGCAAGGTCTCGACAAACGAGCCGGGCTTACGGAAGTAATCGTGCGTTTTCTCGAGTCCATCGAGCGAGAGCTGGTATTTGCGGCACCCCAACTCTTTCATGCGGGCGCAGACCTCGTCGGTTAGGTGGAACGGATTGCCCATCACGCACCACATAAAACCCCGCTCATGCAAAAGCTCGGCAAGGCGCCAAAAATCGGGATGGAGAATGGGGTCACCGCCCGTAACGTAAAAGTACGGCTGACGACCGATGCGCTCGCAGAGGGCCTGGGCCTGATCGACGACCTCGACCATCTGCTCCCACGGCATGCGCTTAAAACCAGCGCAGGCACCGTTGGCGAAGATATAGCAATGTTTGCAACGCTGATCGCATTCATCCGTAATATGCCACTGGAAGGCAAACGCAGGCTTTTGCATCGTGGGACTCCCTTGGTCGATGTTCAAATTGATGACGGTATTGGGCTACAGGCGCTCAACGGCGCCGACGGGGCAATTCTCTTCACAGGCGCCACAGTGCAAGCAGTGCTCAGGCTCTATGCGATACGAGTCACCCGGCTCGATGCACTTCTGCGGACAGTGCTCAAGACAGGTACCGCAACCGATACACGCATCGGAATCAATACGAAAACCCTTAACGGGCGCGGACGCCATGTCCTCGTCTAGGGTAAAGACAGCGCGCTCAATAGGACGAACCCCCAGGTTAAAGTAGTCGAGTACGATGTTTTCGACCTTAAAGATAATGTTGATATCACGCGTATCACCGGGATAAACGTTGGCAAGATACGGCTGCTCGGCATAAATAACGTCACGCCAGTAAACTTGCTCGGAATCCAAGGCGGGAGTGGCAACGCCGGACATGCGGATCATTTCGTTAAACCGCGTGTGGACGAGCGTTTGGACGCGCCCATCGGCCATAAGCTGGCGGGCCATCTCCTTGCCGCGCGCCGTGAGGAAGTAGATGGCGCGGGACTCGTAATGTACAGCGCTCACGCAGCGAATTTGCGGCGCGCCATTTTCGTCCACAGTTGCCAGCGAGAGCGTCCCGGCAAGCTGCATCTTCTTGAGACAAGTCTGAGCATCCATTACGAGTCCCCTCCTAGCGATTGCCTACTGAGCGTCCGCAGCGCCGCAAGCGGTGCCGCAGGCCGGAGCAGCCTTGGGATCGGCGGAGCCGCAGGCAGGGGCGGCAGCAGGATCGACGGAGCCGCAAGCGGTGCCACAGGTCGGCGCGGCCTTGGGATCGGCAGAGCCGCAGGCGGGCGCGGGATCGGCGGTACCGCAAGAAGCGAAGGCGGCAACGTTCTCGAGATTCTCGGACATGGCAATTCCTTTCGATTGGGGGGCGGCTGGGCGAAGCCGCCCGGACGTAGACGCTTTTGCGCCTAAGCACATCATGCGAGGAATGCACCCCACCCAAAAGAAGGCACTAATCTATTAGCCAGTTACCAAAAAGTAAGTTGTAGCCGCGGGCGCCAGCAGCTGCGATAATGCAAGCAACCTACCCGATTGCGAGGTTACCATGCTCACCAAAGAAGAACTGCCTCCCTGCCCCGTCGCTACGTGTTTTCAGCTCTTTGGCAACAAGTGGAAAATCTATATCATCCAGCAGCTCATTGAGCAGCCCCTAGGCTTCAACGCGCTACATCGCTCTATTCCCGGCATCAGTCAAAAGGTGCTCTCGTCAAACCTAAAGGAAATGGATGCCGCGGGACTTATCACGCGCACCGTCATTCCCGAAACGCCCATCCGTACCGAATACGCGCTGAGCGAGCTGGGTCAAAGCCTTATGCCCATCATCGATTCTCTTGTGGAATGGGGCACCGACTACCAGCAGCTTGTGCGAAGCTCCTAGCAGCTACGGGCTTTTGCAAATTGAGCGCCGTGGGGCATACCGCTCCACGGCGCTTACCTTTTTGTGCCTTCTTTTGAAGAAGCGGTCCGGGTTGCACACTGCTGTCAAACACGCCCAACTCAATTGGACAGGAGGTCAGCCATGAATCAAGCCGAGCGTCGTATTTGGCTTATCAATGCATTGCTCAACGAGCGAGCGGACGGACGCGGCATTGCCGTTCCCGCCGGAGCCGGCGAGCAGCGTGATTTGCTCAGGGCCCTTATGAACGTGCGGTCGCCCGAAGCGCTCGCGACAGAGGTGCTCGATATCCAGGATGCCTACTTGCAGCAGCGGCTTGTTGAGCGCGGCGGCGCAACCGATGCCGGCACGCTTCCCTACTGCAATCGCATTGCCGTCTGGCGTGGCGACATCACGCTGCTTAAGGCCGACGCCATCGTCAACGCCGCCAACAGCCAAATGCTCGGCTGTTTTGTGCCGGGACACCACTGCATCGACAATGCCATCCACACATACGCCGGCATGCAGCTGCGCCTGACGTGCGCCAGCCTCATGTGTAAACAGGGGCATGAGGAACCGACCGCATGCGTCAAGGTCACGTCAGCCTTTAACCTGCCCAGCAGCCATATCTTCCACACCGTCGGTCCCATCGTGCCCAACCATAAGCCTGGCCCGCGCGAAGAACTGCTACTGCGCCGTTGCTACACCAGCTGCCTGGAAGAAGCGACGAGCCGAAAGCTCGACACGCTTGCCTTCTGCTGCATTTCGACGGGCGTCTTTGGCTATCCCCAACAAGCCGCCGCGCGCGTTGCCATCGATGCCGTTCGTCATCATCTAGACCATAACGACCCCAACCTTAAGGTGATCTTCAATGTTTTTCTCGCGTCTGACGAGTCAATCTACCGCGACCTTCTCCAAGCAGATCGCTAAGCTCCGAGCCGCACTCGATGCATCCGACGCCGTGATAATCGGCGCCGGCGCGGGTCTTTCCACCGCGGCTGGCTACGCCTACGCGGGAGAGCGCTTCGAGAAACTCTTTGGCGACTTCGCCGCACGCTACGGCTTTACCGACATGTACTCCGGCGGTTTCTACCCCTATGACTCCCTCGAGGAATACTGGGCATTTTGGAGCCGCTATATCATGTGCAACCGATATGACCCCATACCCAAGCCCGTCTACGAACAGCTTTTGGGCCTGCTGCGCGACCGAGATTACTTTGTGCTGACCACAAACGTAGACCATTGCTTCCAACGCGCCGGTTTCGATAAAAAGCGACTCTTTTACACGCAGGGCGACTATGGTCTATTCCAGTGCAGCAAGCCCTGCTGTCAGGAAACTTGGGACAACGAAGAGCTCGTACATTACATGGTCGCTGCCCAAGAAGACCTGCGCATTCCTTCTACGCTAGTGCCCCGTTGCCCCCATTGCGGCTCCCCGCTCACGATGA
>CAUAGV010000160.1 GCA_958428675.1 uncultured Collinsella sp. | reverse complement strand
AATCGAGGATATCGTCGAGGGCACTCTTGATACGGTCGGTCACCGACTTCTTACCGGAAGCGACGTCATCGCCCATCTCATCGGCAAAAGCACGGAGCAGCTCGCGCTGCTTATTGGAAAGATTGGTGGGAACGACCACGCGCAGTTGCACGATCAGGCGGCCACGCGAACCGCCACCGCCAATGCGCGGCATGCCGTAATTATTGACGCTCACGGTGTCGCCGTACTGGGCGCCGGCGGGAACCGTCACCTTAACGACCTCGTCGGGCATAATGCCCTCGACCTCGATCTCGCAGCCGAGCGCAGCCTGCGCAATCGAGATATCGCTCACCAGGTACAGGTCGTCCCCGTTGCGCTTAAAGCGCTCATGGTCGGCAACGCGCACGTTGACAATCAGGTCGCCCGAAGGCTCGCCGCGAAGGCCGGCCTCGCCAAAGCCGCTCACACGCAGCTGGCGACCGGTCGAAACGCCGGCAGGAATATCGATGTCGATCTTTTCATGCGAAGGCGTGCGGCCCTGACCGTCGCAGGTCTCGCAGGGATGGTCGATGACCGTGCCCTCGCCATGGCAGTCGGGGCAAGGCGAAGAGGACTGAACCTGGCCCAAGAACGATCGCTGAACCGTCGTGACATAGCCCGTACCGTGGCAGCGGCCGCACTGCTTTTCCTGTGCGCCCTCTGCCCTACCGGTGCCGTTGCAGTCCTCGCAAGGAGCAAGGCGGTCATAGCTGATCGTCTTTTTGCAGCCGAGCGCCGCCTCCTCGAGCGTCACCGAAAGCGAGATGGCCATATCACGTCCGCGACGACGCTCACGACGGCTGCGGGCGCCACCGCCGGCACCGCCGCCAAAGAACGACGAGAACAAGTCGTCCATGCCCATGCCACCAAAGATATCGTTGATATCGACGTAGCCCGAACCACCAGGGCCGTCGGCAGTGCCGTAACGGTCGTAGTTAGCACGCTTCTGCTCATCGGAAAGAACGGAATAGGCCTCGTTGAGCTCCTTGAACTTGGCCTCGGCCTCGGGGTCGTCCGAAACATCCGGATGTACGGTACGGGCCTTCTTTAGAAACGCACGCTTAATCGTCCGCGCGTCGGCATCCCTGTCGACGCCAAGCACCTCGTAGTAATCCCTATTTTCCGACACGACCGAATCCTTCCGACTTTCATTATTGTCATAGTGCGTCCTATACCCAAGCAGGGCCGACCGCAAACAGAGGGTTTGATGTTATTGCATTTGGTACGGCGAAAGCATGGCCCGTTGCGAACAGCTCGCGAACCAAACCGACACGAGCGCGAACATGAAGCCGTTGGCAAAACCGTTGGCAAACTGCATCGCGCCGCGCTTCCACCACAGCAGGCTGCGATGAAGCACGCCGTCCGAAAGCACCATGAACAGGCCCATGGCAAACGGAATAAAGCACATCATGGCAAAGGCCGAGAACACGCCCGAGATGGCCGAGAGTACCAAAAACGGCGCCACGATGCCCATCAGGTAAAAACCGGTACGAGCTTTACCTTCCAAGCGCTCGGCCTCAACATGGGCGCGGCCGACCAGGTCGCCGCCCGCGGCACCGTTGGTGCCAGCATGCCCCATGCCGCTAATGCGGACCTCGTCGCCATCGTGCGTGCCGGCAGGAAACTCAATCGTCTGCTCGGAGGTTACGCGAGTACGACCGCTGCCACCGCAATCGGGGCAGGGGTCGGCCACGACTTTACCGGAACCGCCGCACTCGGGGCAGACCGACTGGAACGTACCCGCACCAAACAGGAAGGACAGGTCGACGTCGATGTGACCGCGGCCGCCACAGCTTGGGCAGGTATGGGCATGCTCGGAGGAGACAGAACCCGAGCCGCCGCAATGTCCGCATGTATCGAAACGCGTGTAGCGGACGGTCTTGCGGGCACCGCACTTGGCCTCCTTGGCGTCGAGTTTGATATCGACGACCACATTGGCGCCGTTCTCGGGATTGTAGGCAGCCTGGCCGCGACGCTGCTGGCCCCAGGCGCCACCAAAGGGAAAGCCGCCCTCAAAGGGATTGCCATAGCCCGTGTTGCCGGCGTAGCCGCCACCATAGGACGAAGCCGTAGGAGCACCGGCAAAGGGATTGCCAGAACGCATGGCGTCGTAGCGCGCACGTTTTTGCTCATCCGAAAGCACGGCGTAAGCCTCGGAAACCTCTTTAAACTTTTCCTCGGCATCCGGCTCTTTGTTGACGTCCGGATGGAGCTTGCGAGCCTTTTGCTGGAAGGCCTTTTGAATATCACGCGAGGTGGCGTCCTTGGAGACACCCAGAATCTCGTAGTAATCTTTTTCGTTCATCGTCGCCATGCGCGGCAACCTCCTGCTCACAGCAGCGTATATATTCCGGTAATTCTACCCGAGCGGCCTAAGCTAGATCCCAAAACAGCTCGAACAGAACATTTCCATCGAGCCAGCCCAGGTGTGTCGGCGCCAGACGAGCTCGAACATGGCCCGCGACGACATCTGCCGAAGTGAAGGGTCCCTCATGGACCCCGAGCGTCTCGGGCACCCAAGTGGCAAGACCCAATTCGAGCGTGCGATCGCAGGCAGCTGCCAGCTCGCCCGTTGGGATGACACGAACCGCGCGAACCAACAGGTCGGACGCGACACCGCGCGTCATGCGACAAGCGAGCATCAGGTCTTCGGCCGCGGCCTCGCGCTGCGAGAGATATTCGGCCTCGAACGCCGTCGCGTCATCGTCACGTTGCACCAGACGCACGCGGTACGCATCGCCTCGAGAAGACACGCCGGGGAACAAACCCGCAAGACGGTCGAAATCCTCGGCGTCGAGCATGCCCGCGGCAGAACGACCCAGGCCCAGGTAGCCCCGTCCGGTCCAGTAGGCAATGTTATGGGCGCACTCATAGCCGTCGAGCGCGTAGCTCGCCACCTCATACGGGTGATAGCCGGCGGCACCCAGGAGCTCGCGTGCCACGTCCATGCATGCGGCCTGAAAATCCTCATCAGGCTCGAGCGACTCGTCGCGGCACGCCATGCGATAAAGGGGCGTCCCCTCCTCAAGCGTGAGCGGGTAGACCGACACATGATGCGGAGCCGCCGCCAGCACGCCATCGAGCGTGCGCTTCCAACTCACTGCGGTCTGCCCGGGAAGTCCGCACATAAGGTCGCACGACACGTCAAGCCCAGCGTTCTTGACCGTCGAGATGGCAGCGAGCGCCCGATCGGCATCGTGAATACGGCCGATGGCAGTAAGTTCGGCATTATCGAGCGTTTGCACGCCCAAAGAGACGCGTGTGACACCAACCTTGACAAGTGCAGTGGCAAGATCGGCGGTCAGCGACTCGGGATTGGCCTCGCAGGTAAACTCAACGGGGGCGCACCACGCACGAATACGCCGCGCCAGCTCCACCAGGCGCTCCCCCGCCAGCGACGGCGTACCGCCGCCAACATAGACGGTGCGGATCTGGTCGAGGGCCCCGGCATTGCCAAAAGCATCGAGGCGCGCATACAACTGCTCAAAATAGGCATCGAGCGCGGCGCCCAGCTCACACGGAGCGAAACTGCGCGAATCAAAGTCGCAGTAGCGGCACTTTTGGGCACAGAACGGCACGTGCGCATACAGCGCGGTAACGGCCACCCTTAAGCCTCCAGCGGATGAGGTGGCACCGATTCGCCGGCGGCAAGGGCAGCCTCGCAGGCCACCACATCGCGCTCGATCTCATCGACCAGTGCCATGAACTCCTCATACGTGGAGCAGCGCACCACCTGGGCACGCCAAGCGGCGGCATGGGGCATGCCTTTTAAGTACCAGCTTGCGTACGTGCGGGCGCGCGACATGAGCGGCAGGAGCTCATGCGTCAGCGTTAGGTGCTCACGCAGGGCGTCCAGGCGCTCGACGGAGCTGCGCGGCGGCACCGGTATGCCATCGAGCGCAAGGGCGCGAGCATCGCCAAAGACCCAGGGATTACCGTAGATACCGCGCGCGATAAACACCGCGCTGGCACCCGAGTTACGCAGGTGCTCCGCGGCATCCTCGGCGCAGAACACGTCACCCGAACCGATCACGGGAATCTCGACGGCATCTGCGACCTCATCGACGACTGACCAATCGGCCTGGCCCGTGTAGAGCTGCGTGGCGCAACGACCATGCACGGCGACTGCGGCAGCCCCTGCACCCTCAAGCATCTGGGCAAATGTCGCGGCATTGCGGTCCTCGGCATAAAAGCCCTTGCGAATCTTGACGGTCACGGGCACGTGCGCCGCACCCACCGTGGCCTCGACGATCTTCTCCGCCAGCTCAGGCGTTCGCATAAGCGCCGAGCCCTCGCCCTT
>CAUAGV010000159.1 GCA_958428675.1 uncultured Collinsella sp. | reverse complement strand
TCGGCAGCAGCAGCGCTGCCTTTGTCGGCGGCGTCGGAAGCGCCTGCGCCGCCGCAACCAACGAGACCGAGACCGACGATGCTGGCGAGACCACCAGCGAGGCCGAGGAACTGACGACGAGAATAAGCCTGATCGAGCATGATCTTCCTTTCATACATGCGACTCGCGGGCACCCTGCCCGCTTTGCTGTTTGGAAAGATACGGCCTCGATCGGGCGGCGTCCGCGCCAACTGCTGTTTCTTACGGGCATTTGATAGACCCTTACCGCAAGCTCTGCCCAGCCTTTACAAACGGATAACAATCCCCACCCAAGCATGGCGCGCCTTTTACACCAATGAAAACGAAGTTGCGGTGAAATAGTTCCTGTTTGGCCATCAGGCAGCCTCTTTTAGGAACTATTCCACCGCAACTTAAAAAAGCCCGGACGAAAGGGGTGCTAAGTTGTTAAAACGCCGCAGCCTTAGAGCTCAAGCTCGTTCAAACGTAAGATCGCCACAATATAGATCTTGAGCGCCTGCTTGAGCTGTTCCTCGTTGGCGCACTCGTTGGGACCGTGCATCTGGCCGCCCCACGCGGGCAGCTCCAGGCCGGTCTCCTCGGGGCCAAACGAGACGGCGCGGGCAAAGTTGCGTGCGTACGTGCCGCCGCCCATGGCAAAGGGCTCGGCATGCTTACCCGTAAACTCGTTATAGGTGTCAATCAGCGCCTTCACGGCCGGATCGTCGGCAGAGACCGAGAACGGCACCTTGGCACGACCCACACGGTACGTCACGCCAAAGCGGCCCACGAGCGGCTCGAGCTGCTCGCAAATGGTATCGGCGCTCGTGCTGTCGGGGAAGCGCACGTCGATGACCTGCTCAATATGGCCATCCACCACGCGGATGACGCCGGGGTTGCACGTGAGCGGGCCAAACGCCGCGTTCGTCGCATCGATGCCCAGGCCGCGACCATAGGCATCCGCGTGCACAAAGGCCAAGAACTTGACGAACTCGTGCTCGGCAGGCGTCAGCAGGCGCTCGTCGCGCGCACCAAACGCATCCTCGGCCTCGCGCAGATACGCCACGATGAGGCCGACGGCATTGATCGTTCCCTCGGGCATCGAGGCATGACCGCCAATGCCGTGGGCGAAAATCTGCGCATGCCCGTCATCGAGCGCCGTGATCTCCAGGCGGTCGGCGTTCTCAACGGGCGCCGGCAGTTCATCGGCGGCAATCGCAAGCTCGCAGATAGACTGCGACGGAATAGCGTTGCTCGCCTCGGCACCGCTCCAGGACACAATGCGCCCGCCATCGATCTTGGAGCTCACAAACGTCGCCCCAAACTGGCCCTTCTCGGCATTGCAAACCGGGAACTCGGCATCGGGCGTAAACAAAAAGTCGGGGTTCGCGTGGTTCTCCAGATAATGGTGAACGTCGGACATGCCCACTTCCTCATCGCAGCCCAGCAGCGCGCGGAAGGTGTAGCGCGGGGCAATACCGTGCTTGAGCAGATAGGCGCCGGCGTAGAGCGACAGCACGGCAGGACCCTTGTCGTCGATAACGCCGCGGCCGAGCAGCCAGCCCTCGCGACGCTCCATCGCAAACGGGTCGGTGTTCCAGCCAGGGCCGGCGGGGACCACGTCCACGTGGCAGATGGTCGCGAGCTGCTTGTCGCCGCGGCCAGGGATATCGGCAATGCCCACATAGCCCTCGTCGTCGCTCGTCTGGTAGCCGAGCTTTTGCGCAATGCCGAGCGCGCAGTCGAGCGCGTCACGGACCGGGCGGCCAAACGGCGCGCCGGGCTCCGCATCGGCAGAAACTGCCACAGACGGATAACTCACCAGCTGCTCGATATCGGCGACGACATCTTCCCAGACCTCGTCGACGTACTCGGCAACGCTCTGCTCCACCTGATTCATGAACGATCTCCTTACCAATGAGCGGCAGGCGTGCCCGCCCCTCACATTTAGTCTTTAGATAGCGAAAAGTTTAGCAAGCTCGGCCACCGAGTGCACCACCGCATCGGCACCCGCCGCCTCGTGCTCGCCCGGGGCCGCCGCACCCGAATAGATGCCGATGCACGGCACGCCCATCGCATGCGCGCCCTCCACGTCATTAAAGCGATCGCCGATCATCACGGCATTGTCGGCGGTCGCGCCCAGCGCCGCCAGCGCATCGCGGACCGAATCCGCCTTGGTCTCGCGCCCCTGTGGAGGATTCATGCCGACCACGGCTTTAAACTGGCAAAGCCCCAGCTCGGCCACCATATCAATGCACTTCGCCTCCATACGCGAGGTCGCCACGGCCATTTGATGTCCCTGCGCGACCAACCCATCCAGCAGCTCGGGGATCCCATCGAACACGGGATACTCCTCCGGTCCCAACTCGTCAAAAAAGGCGCGGTACTCGTCTGCGACCACAAGCGACTCCTCGCGGGAGAAGCCATAGAAGTCGTGGAAGCTCTTCCACAACGGCGGCCCGATCATGCGACGCAAATCGCCCATCTGTGCCTCGGAAAACCCGCGCGCGGCAAGCGCCTTGCGCGTCGAGGTCATCACCGCCCGACCCGTATCGGCCACCGTGCCGTCAAAATCGAACAGCACGACCGGACGTTTGCATATCTCCAGTGCCTCCATCGGCACCCCCTCTTCCCCAGTTGACGATTTCCACACTGACACTTCAAATTGTTGACTATTCAACATTTGAACCTAGCAATGTGGAATTGCTCCACTATACTTGTCGCACTTTGCTCTCAGAAGGCGGCGCCGTCGCGCCCCAACGAAAGGTGCAATTATGTCTTTTGCCATCATAACCGACTCCACGTCGGACATCTCCCCCGCCCGTGCTCAAGAGCTTGGCATTTACGTGATTCCGCTGCATGTGATTATCGAAGGCGAGGACCTGCTCGACCAGGTGCAGATTACCGCCGAGGAATACGTCGCCCGCATGGCAGGCTCCGAGCAGCTGCCGCACACCTCGCAGCCGAGCGCCGGCGAGTTCAAGGCGCTGTTTGACCGCGTGCGCGCCGATGGCCACGACAGCGCGATCTTTATCTCGCTGTGCAGCGAGTGGTCCGCCTGCTACTCCAACGCGTGCCAGGTAGCCGACACCCACGAGCTCGACGTGCGCTGCATCGACTCGCGCACGGGCTCGGGCGCCGAGGGACTGCTGGTGGAGTACGCGCTCGCCATGCGCGAAGACGGCCGCAGCCTGGACGAGACCGAGGCGCAGATCCGCGCGACCCTGCCCGACGCTCACCTGCTGCTGATTCCCCGCACGCTCGAGAACCTCGTTAAGAACGGCCGCGCGCCCAAGCTCGCCGGCCAGCTCACGCAGATGCTCAACATTCGCCTGGCCGTTTCGCCGGAGTGGAAATCAGGCGAGATCAAGGCCATCAAAAAGGGCCGCGGCGCCAAGCGCATCGTCGCCAACACCATGGCCGATTGCCTGGCATTTTTGGCCGAGCATCCGGGTGCCAGCGTTCGCGTGCTCACGACCGGAGCCGCCGAGGAGCAGGAGCTCGTCAATCAGGAGCTCGCAGGCCAGGACTTCGTCGATGCCGGCACCGGCCCCATCGGCTGCACCATCGCCACCCACGTGGGCGTCGACGCCATAGCCATCAGCTACTGCCCCCGCTACCAACCTGCCAATTAGGGACAGGTTTATTTTGGCAGGTTTTATCTGGGCAAACGTTAAACGTTAGCAAAGGCCTGCCCGACAAAACCGGACATGCCGAGGCTGCCGAACAACCGAGGTACAGTCAGCCACAACAAAGTCATCACGCCGGCGCGCCGCAACTCAAAGCGCGCCGGCGTCTTTTAAGAGCTGCGATGGGAAATGGGCCGTTTTAACCGATAGACCACGAGTTACTTCCCATTACGCCGCAACGTAATTGCCGCCCAACCACCTAATCGAGATCTTGATGGCGTTTTACAAATTATCCAACCCCTTACGATACCCTCTGGGCAAAAAATGGCAAATATGAGTACTGTTACCGATTTAGTAACAGCGAAATCTGGCTGAATTTGCCATCTTCCACCAAATCCGAGCACCATAAAGTCCCGAATCGCCACGCTTAGAGGGTTGGTTATATCCAATCTCGATTGGTGTTAAATACCTCCCAGATGATATGATACTGCCCAGACAACAGTACTCATATTTGCCATTTTTTGCCCACAGGGTCTATTCGAGGATAGTTTCCCGCGTCTCCAGCCCGCCTCCTGGCCGCCAAAACCCATCCAGCAACAGCTGCCACACATTTTGACTCCAGCCAAACACCGCTCACGGAGCTGAACTCCACCATCACCGAACCAAAACCGGAGTCGAGTTCTCCAAAAACTAAAATAACGTGGTGGCGCGCGCAGACGTGGTGTAAGAGCGTCCTGAGGTCCGTCGCTGCAAGTCC
>CAUAGV010000158.1 GCA_958428675.1 uncultured Collinsella sp. | reverse complement strand
GAGCAGTACCAGTTCATGGTATTCATCTCCTGCTGCGCGGCGAACACGTCGGCCGGATCGCACGTGGCGGCATAGGAAAGGATGAAGCAGTCCATGTTGCCCATCTTAAACTGCGGGTAATGCTCGTGGGCATAGCGCACGACGCGGCCGCTGGCGACAAACTGGTGATGCAGCGCCTGCATACGAGCCTGCGGCGTAGCATGGACCGCCGAAGCCGGGCCCTCAAAGCCCTGAATCATGCTGGTCTCAAAGAGGTTGCCCATGTCCTGAGTGCCGCAGTTGATCTCGTTGAAGGTGAGCCAGAACTTGACCTTGTCCTGATAGCGGTCGAAGACGGTCTGGCAGTACTTCTCAAAGAAGCCGATGAGCTCGCGGCTCGCCCAGCCGTTGTATTTCTCGACCAGGTGATAGGGCATCTCGTAGTGCGACAGGGTCACGAGCGGCTCGATATTGTGAGCGCGCAGGCAGTCGAAGACGCGGTCGTAAAAGGCGAGGCCGGCCTCGTTGGGCTCGGCGTCGTCGCCGTTGGGGAAGATGCGGCTCCAAGAGATGGACATGCGGAACATGTTGAAGCCCATCTCGGCGAACAGCGCGATGTCCTCCTCGTAGTGATGGTAGAAATCGATGCCGTCATGATTGGGGTAGAAGCGGTTGGGGTCGATGTCGATCGTAATCTGGCGCGGCTCCTTGTAGCTGCCACCCAAGAAGTGGTCGTCGACCGACGGACCGCGGCCGTCAACGTTCCAAGCGCCCTCAAACTGATTGGCGGCGGTAGCGCCACCCCAATAGAAACCCTCGGGGAATCCCATAAGTGCCTCCTCGCTCATGCGTGTTGCTGATGAAACGAGTATGCCGCCGAGTCGCTCCAGGCCAGGGCGAAGGCGCCGATTTGGACACTTCTTTTCGCAGACGCGCGCTGCAACAGCGCTGCAGCTGAAACTTTTTGACACCGAAGGAGCGAAGACGATCCGCCCCGCGCTTACCGGCGGTATGCCGCGGGGGTGCAGCCATACTTGTCGTGAAACTTACGGTAGAAGAAGCTCATGTTTTCATAGCCCACCGCATGCGCAGCCACCCCGGCCGTGGCGCCGCCGCGCAGAAGCTCGGCCGCACGTACCAGGCGTCGCTCCTGCACAAGCTGCCTAAAGGTCTTGCCCACATGCCGCTTGAGGAGCGCCGTCGCATAATTAGGGCTCAAGCCAAACTCCGCCGCCATCCCCTCGAGGGAGCACGCGGCGAATTCGCGATCGATATAGCCGAGCATTCCCGTCACCAGGGCAGTGGGCCCCGCCGCGCCGTCCGCCGCGCCGCGCACCAGCTCGCGCTCGTAGCAATCCATGAGCTCGGCCAAAAACAGCTGAAACAGACGCAAGACGATCTCGGGGCCGTTGGGGCTCGGGTCGTACAGCTCGCAGAGCATCTCCTGCATGTAGCGCCGAATCCGACGGCTCTCGCCGCAGTAAAAACGGACATGGCCCCGATGGTCCGTCTCGCTGTTGAGCGCGTTGAACAAAAACCGCGAGACCGCGCTCTCGCGCGAGAGGCTCGACTCGAGACTCCGGCGCAAAAAAGAGCGTGAAACGGTCATGCTCAGCATGATGTCGTCCTCGCCGAGCGCCGCCACGGCATGAGGGCAAAGGGCGTCGAGCAAAAGCACCTCGTTGCGGCGCAACTCGAGCCTCTCCCCCGCCACCGTCTGCGGGCAGCGTCCGCGATACACATAGCTCATCTCCACGTAATCATGCACGTGCTCGGGAACTGCATTAAAGCGCGAGTTTTTCCTTATCGTCAGGCCACGCGGCATGCCGGGCTGGGCATAGGCAAACCCTGGCTGCCCAATCTTGCGCACTGGGCATCCGTCGATTTCGACATGCTCGGTCATAATCGACCAATCAAATGCCATGCCGTCTTTATAAGCGATCTCACTGGCGCTCAGTTCGTTGAGCCTACGCTCGAGCTCGTCGATCTCCATGGCTTGCCAATCGTTGATTTGGTCATAGTTCGTCGTGATTCAGATATTAGCAGAACGCGCCAACGCGTCCATAATCTGTGCTATGCAGCAGACCGATCGAGCCAAGGAGGATCCATGACCGCGTACTATCAGCAGGTGCTCGAGGGCACATACGACAACCACGTGCTTCCGTTTTTGTGGATGAAGGGCGAGAGCCATAAGACCATTGCCGAGTATCTGGAAAAGATCGCCGGCGCCGACATCCACGAGGTCTGTCTCGAAAGCCGCCCACACCCCGATTTTTGCGGCGAGGGCTGGTGGCGCGACTTGCGCTTTGTCATTGACGAGTGCAGGCAGCTGGGCCTTAAGCTCTGGATCTTGGACGACGCACACTTCCCCACGGGCTTTGCCAACGGCGCCGTCAAGGAGGCCGTGCCCGAGCTCCGCAAGATCGTGCTCACGCACCGCACGTTCGACATCGTGGGTCCCACGTCCGCCGCGAGCATCGCGCTCGCCAACATGCTCGACAAAACGGAACGCTTCTACGGCGTGACATTTATGCAGGACGGCAGCCCCGTCGACGTCGCTTACCGAGTAATCGACGATGCAGACGGCAACCCCAGCCGCCTGGTCTTCGATGCACCTGCGGGCCTCACGCAGGCATGCGTGATGTTCACGAGCGGCAAGACCTCCTACAACGAGGACTACATCAATATGGTCGACCGCGCCTCGGTGGCGCAGCTCATCGATGCTGTCTACGAGCCGCATTTTGAGTATCTGGGCGATGAGTTTGGCAAGACGATCCTGGGCTTTTTCTCCGATGAGCCCGGATTTGCCAACGAGAAGGGCACCACGGGGCCCGATGGCATCTCGGGCACGCTCATCGGCAAGGCCACCGCGCCCCTACCCTGGTCGGCCGAGCTTGAGCGTCGTCTACGCGCGGCACTGGGCGAGCGCTACCTGGCCGAGCTCCCGCACCTGTGGGACCGCGAGCCGGCCGGCGCGCACGTACGCCACGTCTATATGGACATCGCGAGCACCCTCTATAAGGAGTGCTTCTGCGACCAGCTCGGAGACTGGTGCCGCGCGCGCGGCGTGCAGTACATCGGCCACGTTATCGAGGACAAGGACTGCCACGCGCGCCTGGGCGTGGGCGCCGGGCACTACTTCCGCGCCGTGGGCGGTCAGGACATGGCGGGCGTCGACATCGTGATCAACCAGCTGGTACCCGGCATGGACCGCGGCCTTCACAGCTACGGGCGCGGCGTGTGGGACCTCGAGTTCTATAACTACGTGCTGCCCAAGCTGGGCTCCTCGGCGGCACACCTCGATCCCAAAAAACAGGGGCGCTGCATGGCCGAGGTCTTTGGCGCATTTGGATGGCACGAAGGCCTGCGCGAGATGAAGTGGATCGCCGATCATTTTTTGGTACGCGGCGTCAATTGGTTTGTGCCGCATGCCTTTAGCATGGCCGCCTTCCCCGACTGGGACTGCCCGCCGCATTTCTATGCGCATGGCCAAAACCCCCAGTTTGCACACTTTGGGCAGCTCATGAGCTACATGAACCGTACGGCGAGCCTGCTGAGCGGCGGGCGCGCAACGACCCCGGTGGCGCTTCTCTACCATGCGGACGCCGAGTGGACAGGCGAGGCGAACTTTATGCAGCATGCCGCCTCCGAGCTTATGCGCGCGCAGGTCGACTTTGACATCGTGCCGGCAGAGGCATTTGAGGACGCAGGGCGCTATGCCGTTGAAATTGCCGCAGACAGTAGCGGCTTTAGCGTGAACGGCCAGGCATACCGCTGCCTGGTGATGCCCGGAGCCGAGTTTGTCGGCGGAGCCGTGCTCGACTTTGCCGCGCGTGCCGCAGCCGCAGGTGTTGCCGTGTACGCGCTGGATGAGTTGCCGAACAAGCGCTACGACGGTGACACTGCAGGCCGCGAGGGCTTTGCCTCCCTGGATGCAACCGCGCTCGCCGGCATCAAGCTCCTGGCGACCACCAAGCTCGCAGACACACTTGCCAATACCGGCATGCAGACCGTGGTTTGCGCCGAGCCCCAGCCCTGGCTGCGCGCACTGCGCTACGAGCGGGCGGGCGAGACCTATTTGATGCTCGTCAACGAGCATCCCAAGCAGGGTATCTCCACTCAGATTGCGCTTGCCGACGGCACACCCGTTGCAGGCGCGCGCCTCGACCTGCTCAACGGCACCGAGCCCGCCGCCTTTGACGGCACGCTCGAGCTGGCTCCCTACGAGAGCTGCATCGTGGTCCTTGGGGCCGCAGGTTCCGTTGCTGTGGCAACCGCCGAAGACGAAGCCACATGCGTCGACGGGCCCTGGGCGGTTGCCTTCTCTGCCCCTGGCACCGATGCCTTTGGCGAGTCTGTTGAGCTTGCAGACCTGCACGACCTTTCCTCGGCCGAGTTCCCCGGCAAGGCCGGCACATTCCGCTACCGGGCTTCCTTTGTCCTGGGCGAAG
>CAUAGV010000157.1 GCA_958428675.1 uncultured Collinsella sp. | reverse complement strand
TCGGGCGTGGACTTAAACAGGGAGGGCGTCTCGACCTCCATGAACTCACGGTTGTGCAGTGCCTCGCGAATGGAAAAGGTAAAGTCGGAGCGCAGCTTGAGGTTGGCCATCATCTCGGGACGGCGGAGATCCAGATAGCGATAGCGCAGACGGGTGTCCTCGCTGGGCTCGATGCCGTCCTCGATCTGGAACGGCGGGGTGACGGACGTGTTGAGCACCTCGGCGTGGTCGGTCAGGACCTCGATCTCGCCGGTCGCGAGCTTGGTGTTGGTGGTCTCCTCGCCACGGGCGCGCACGACGCCGTGGATCTTGATGGGCCACTCGGGACGCATGGTCTCGGCGATCTTAAAGGCATCGCCATCGGAGTGCTCGGGGTCGAAGGTGAGCTGCGTGATGCCCTCGCGGTCGCGAAGGTCGCAGAAGATAAGGCCGCCGTGGTCGCGGCGACGGCTCACCCAACCGGTGAGGGTGACCTCTTCGCCCACGTTCTCGAAGCGAAGCTCGCCGCAGGTACGGGTGTGCATGGAATGCTCATCGATGGGACGGGTCTGGCTCATACCAGTGATCCTCCTTTCTGGATCTGTGCCGCCCCGTGTCGTTCCGGGCGGCGTCGTACAGATTTGCCCAGCCTGCGTAAACCGCGCAGCCGGACATGGCGTTCTATCTTATCGCACCCACGTCGATGTACCGCGAAAAAGTAACTCTTGCCCAAAGACTTGACGGAGACGAAACAATTGACGCGGCCTGGCCGTCGCCAAGGCACGCCGCGTGCGACAATGTGCCCCAATACAACTGCACTCGGAAAGGCCCGTCATGACCGCACGCCTCATCGTTATGGATATCGACTCCACGCTCATCAACCAGGAAGTCATCGACCTGTTGGGCGAGGAGGCCGGCGTGGGTGAGCAAGTTGCACAGATCACCGAACGCGCCATGCGCGGCGAGCTTGACTTTAAGCAGGCGCTCGAGGAGCGCGTGGGGCTGCTTGCCGGCTTGGACGAGAGCGTGTTCGAGCGCACCTTTGCGCGCGTGACGTTTACCCCCGGCGCGCTGGAGCTTGTGCGCTCGGCGCACAGCAAGGGCTGGAAGGTCGGCGTGGTAAGCGGCGGCTTCCACGAGGTCGCCGATAAGATTGTGTCCGCTGCAGGCATCGATTTTTGCCTGGCCAACCGCCTGGAAGTCGTGGACGGCAAGCTCACCGGCAAGCTGGCGGCAGACATTGTGACCAAGGAATCCAAACTTATCCAGCTGCTGGACTGGGCAGTTGAGTGCGGCGTCGACATGGCCCACACGGTCGCTATTGGCGACGGGGCAAACGACATCCCCATGATCCAGGCCGCAGGCACGGGCATCGCATTTTGCGCCAAGCCCAAGACGCGCGAGGCGGCCCCGTTTGCCATCGACGAGCGCAACCTGATGCTCGCCATGGACATCATCCTGCGTGACTAGCAAGTTCGCCCAACAATCAAATCAACTCCGCTATATCTAGTTTCCGAACAATTTTATTCTAATGTTCGGAAACTACCCTTCTCGTGCTAGACTTTGCACCGTCGAAGGGAACATATATGGATAAGCAAGATCTTGAGCAATTGCTGAGCGATGTTGCCGACGGAGCAGTCGCCCCGGCAGTCGCCCTCACGCGCATCCAGACGGCGCCAACCGCCGATCTGGGTTTTGCGCAGCTCGATCTTTCGCGCGGGGTGCGCCAGGGAGCCGGCGAGGTTGTCTACGGTGCCGGTAAAACTGCCAATCAGATTGCCGCCATTATCAAGGCATTACTCGATGCAGACCAGGAGCGCATTCTGGTCACACGCTTGGATGCCGAAAAAGCCGCGCGCACCGCTGAGCTTCTCGGCAACGACATCGACCTGGGATATGTCCCGGACGCCCAGCTCGCCCTGGTGGGTGGCAAGCCCTCCCCCACCGGCAACGGACGCATCGTTGTCGCCTGCGCCGGTACGAGCGACCTGCCCGTCGCCGAGGAAGCCGCGTTGACGGCCGAATTCTATGGCAACGAGGTCGACCGCCTCTACGACGTGGGTGTCGCCGGCCTGCACCGCCTGCTCGCGCATGCCGAGGAACTTGCCCGGGCGCAGGTGGTCATCGCCATCGCCGGCATGGAGGGCGCACTGGCGAGCGTTATCGGCGGTCTGGTGAGCTGCCCGGTCATCGCCGTTCCCACCAGCGTGGGCTACGGCGCGAGTTTTGGTGGCGTAGCCGCGCTGCTCGCCATGCTCAACTCCTGCGCCAGCGGCGTTTCGGTCGTCAATATCGACAACGGCTTTGGCGCCGCCTACCAGGCAAGCCTTATCAATCATCTGAGCGCCGGCACATCCTGCGCCCGTTAAGGAGCATTCCATGTCCAACCATCAGCACACGCTTATCATCGACGGCACCTCGGGCATCAGCGGCGATATGACCGTCGCGGCCTTGCTCGACCTGGGCGCCAGCGAGGAGCATCTGCGCAAACAGCTCGCCACGCTGCCGGTCGACGGCTTTGAGATTGCCGTTACACGCGTAAACAAGCATGGCATCGACGCCTGCGATTTCGACGTCCAGCTTGCAGAGGAACTCGAGAACCACGACCACGATATGGCCTGGCTCTACGGCAACGAAGCAGCTGCCGAGCACACGCACGAGCATGAGCACCACCATCATGATCATGGCGAGCACGAACACGAGCACTGCCACGAGCATGATCATGAGGCCCACGGTCATGGCCACGAGGGTCACCATCACGCCCACCACCATCACCACCGTTCTTTGGCGGACGTCACCGCCATCATCGATGGCTCTCAGCTGAGTGATGGCGCCAAGCGTCGTGCGCTCGCCATCTTTACCGCGCTCGCCGCCGCCGAGGCCAAGGCACACGGCAAAACGCCCGAGACCGTCATGTTCCACGAGGTGGGTGCCATCGACTCCATCGTCGACGTCTGTTCTGTCGCCATCTGCCTCGATGACCTGGGTATTGAGGACATCGTGGTTGAGTCGCTCTCCGAGGGTCACGGTACCATCCACTGCGCCCACGGCCTCATGCCCATTCCCGTCCCCGCTGTCGTCAACCTGTGCCAGGCGGGCAATATCGCCCTCACGCCTGCACCGGTCGCCGGCGAGCTCGTGACGCCCACGGGCGCCGCCATCGTCACCGCGCTGCGCACGTCTGAGCACCTTCCGGCCCGCTATCGCATCGAAGCCGTCGGCTACGGCGCCGGCAAGCGTCCCTACGAGGGTTGCTCCGGTACGCTCCGCTGCCTGCTCGTACACGTGGATGCATAGCCATGGATGCCCGCAAGGCAAAAAGCCGCGCCGCCATCGTCGCGGCGTTCTCCGAGCTGCTGCGCGAAGAGGACTACGGCAAGATCACCGTCGGCGACATCATCGCTCGCGCCCATGTGGGTCGGGCCACGTTCTACGGCCTCTTCAAGAGCAAAGATGACCTACTGTCCGAACTCGTGAGCGACATCTGCACCCACGCCCTCGACGACGATGGCACACCGCTTGACGACCCACTCGTACAGGTCGAGCATATCCTCAACAATCTCTGGGAGCGCCGCCAGGGCGTTCGAGCCCTCGTAGCCGGTGCCGGCTCACGCGTCTTCGCCGACTGCTTACGCAAGACCATCATGTCACGAGCAGCCGAAACCGTCCCCACCGACCCAAACGGCCCCGCCGCCACCATGGACCGAAGCTTCCTACTACACCACATAGCCTCAAGCTTCGTAGGAATGGTCCAATGGTGGGCCTGGCACAACTTCCAAGCAGATAAGGCCGAAGTAGCCAAAGACTACCTATCAGCCATTAAGCCTCTCTTCAACTAAGTAAGAAGCTCATCCCAAAGCATCGCCCCAACCCAAGCCGTCACGCATCCCAAAGTGTCACTCGCGCTTCAACGCCCCTACCAGCAACAAGCCCTCCCATCCAAATTCAGATATATGTTGGGTTGCTTGTTCAAACACAGCCAAGAATGCCCAGGGCTCGGTAAGGGTTAACTTTCCAACGCACTCCGCAGGACGCAAAAAGGCTCGCCGCACGAAGTGCGCAGCGAGCCTTTTTGCATGTCCGAGGACGCGTTGGAAAGTTAACCCTTACCGAGCCCGGACCTTATAGAGCCGTCCTTCGACTAGAACATACCCAAGAAACCGTGCACAAACAGCGCGGCCACGATAGCACCGACAAACGGCGCGATGCCAGGAACGAGCAGGCCGTACTTCCAGTTGTTGTCAGCCTTGTTCTTGATCGGCAGCACCTGATAGGCCATGCGAGGACCAAGGTCACGGGCCTGGTTCATGGCGAAGCCGGTGATGCCGCCCATGCCCATGCCAACAGCCCAAACGATCAGGCCGACGCAGATAGCGAGCATCAGAACGTTCTCGCCGGCGCGGTTAGCGGCAGCAAGGATGGCGCTGATGAACACAAAGGTGCAGATAGCCTCGC
>CAUAGV010000156.1 GCA_958428675.1 uncultured Collinsella sp. | reverse complement strand
GCCTTACGCGCCGCAGACTCTGCCTTCATCTCGACACTCGAACCGTGGGGCTTCTCATTTGTCAGACGCCAATGGTAGTAGTCCTTCGCGCGATCAAGGGCAACTTGAGGCTCCCACGTAACGCTCGATGAGTAATGCGGATTTTGAACACCGGAAAGATCCGTTAGGCTTTTTGCGCGCTCCCACATACAAGAACAGCTGCCGACCGAGCCCTTGTCAGACCCACCACAATCCGCCAGCCAAGCGCGCTCCTTTGCCTTCGCCGTCTCCTCCGAGGCCTTCCGCAGCTCCTCGGCCGCACGCTCTAAATCATCTGATGTGTCTTTAATGGTATCGGTCGAGATCTCTGACCCTTTGAGCGCAGCGAAGTCAGACTCGGATGTCCTGGGCACGGCAAGCGCCGTACCGGTATAGGTCACACTATCGGTATCCTGCGACGACACCGCCTGCGTGGCACGCGCAGCGATCAGGTACGGCAGAGCCGTCTCGATTTTCTGTAAGCCTTCCGATGCGCTTTTGGCAAACTTGTTGCGCGTTTTAATGATCTCGATTCCGGTGTCGACCATATTGACGGCAACCGGCTCGGCACCCGGGATGAGGATGGCGACCAGGCCCGTCCCGATCGTGGCAAACCCCGCCAGCCCCAGACTCAAGATGCTCGCATCAACCACCGTGGCAGCCGTGTGATAGGACGACACTACGTTGGCACCCGCCAGCGCGCCGCTATCGGCCGCCACCTGGGTGTCCCCGGCACGCGACATGCTCCATATCGCCGCGGTCGACGAAAACAGCAGCGTGAGCACCACCAAGATGACCACCGCAGAGGAGAGCGTGGTGTAGGCACCGTCTTCGATAAACAGGTCGATACCGGCTCGACCCATAAAGCCGCCTCGCTTGCGATGGCAGCTCGGACGGCGCGTCAAAACGCGTCTAGACCAGAAACGCTTAATCCCATGTAGCAATCCACGAATCATAATCTCCCTCCAGCCATTCGGGACGCGATTGATACGAGACATCGACCTTGAGCTCAACGTAGCCGCCCTCGGCGGTACCACCCATAGCCTGCGCAAACGCACCGATCACAGGCAACGGCTTGACCTCGCCGGAAACGGACACGGACGAGACGCCACCCGCACCGGCCCGGCCAAGCTCGATATCCCACGACAACGGCCCGCCGGCATGAAAGATCGAAACGTTGGGCACTGCGGCAAGTCGGCGGCGGGTGAACTCCTTAAGATCGTCGTCCTCCGCCGTCGTCGTGGTCATGAGCCGCGCGGTCTCGGCGGCGGCAGACTCCATGACCGCGCGCGTATAGAGCAGGCACACCGGTTGCAGCGCGAGAAGGATGAGTGTCAGAAACGTCGGCAGCAAAAAAGCGGCCTCGACCGTAGACTGCGCCCGGTCCTCGCGCGCGGCATCAATACAATGCGATGTCCCTAGCGGCCGCAGCGGCGTCGATAACCGACGTCGAGGCAACGCCATGGGATGCCGCCCGCTCAACCAGCGCCGCCAAGCGCCCATCGGTGCCGGCACGCCAAAGTCCCGCGATCGCCAGCACGATCGATAACAGCGCCACCGTGACAATGGCGTATTCGACCGTCGCCTGGGCAGATTCCTCACGCAGGACATCATGCATTTCACGATCCCTCCTTTGAGTCCGTTGCCTGCGGGCTCAGGCGCACGGCGCGCAGACGACACGAAGCATCGCCGGCATCCGCGGCAATTGTCACCATATCGACCCAGCCGCGTCCGTCGCGCACGATAGCGCCCCACACGTTTCCCTTGATGTCGAGATAGCCGCTCAGAGCAAGTTGCGCCGTGGGTACCTCGCGATAGGCACGCAGCATATCCGCCGCCGCTTCGGTCATCGGTCGGTCCTCGGACCATGCAAGCCGGACCGCAATCGCGTTGCCCTCAGGCGAATCCGTCGCAGTGCCAGACCGCTTGTCGAGCGTCCGCAGAAAGGTTTGCGCCGTGACAGCGACATCCGAATCGTCCGCATCTCGCATCTCATCTTTTTGAGACGCCACCGCCGAATCTGAGCCCAAATCGGAGGCGGTCCCAGGACGCTGCTGCCGCGCGGCGTTAAGCCCCCAAAGCACCGCCGCTATCGCCACGGTCAGGCAAGCAAACACCAGCAGCACCCCGATGGGGCGCTCGCCCTCTACAGGCTGTTGATGCCCTCGCTGATAGCGTTCCATAGATCTTGGACCTTGCCCTTAAATGCGACGATGGCGATAATCGCGATCACCACGAGCACGCCGACCAAGATGGCATACTCGGTGGTACCCTGTGCACTCTCCTCCTGCAATAGTTCCTTGGCGCGCTGACGAACATGTGCCGCCCGGCAAAACGCCCAGCCCTGGACCTTGCCAGCAGCGTCAGTCATCGTGTTCATGTATTCCTCCCTACATCATCCCGCCTGCTCCCAGCAGCGGGCCCAATATGGACAGAAGCAACGCCGGCAAGATGAGCGTGCCGGTGGGAATCAGCAGCTTGACGGGCGCACGCTCGATCTCACGCTCGACCGCGGCGCGATGAGCCGCACGGATCTCGCGACTTTGAGCGGCCAGCGTCTCGGCAAGTGGGGCACCCAGGGCGAGCGCCTGCCCCACCGTGATGGCAAAGGTCTCGAGCGCTCGCACGTCCAGGTCGCGCGCGGCGGCCAACAACTCGTCCTCACGCGTGCCCACGCCCACCTGCCACGCCATGCAGGCGCGCTCAAGGCGAAGAGCCAGCACTGACCGGCGGTTGGCGCAGAAAATCTCAAGCGCCGCATCAAACGAAAGACCGGCCGAAAGACCCAAGCGCACAACATCGATCATCTCGGACACTTCGCCGAGCGACACTCGCGCCGGGCCGCCCGCTCCAACCGCGCCCTTCACTCGCGCGGTCAGAGCATCGACCACCGAGCGACCCGCGGCAGCGACCAGCACCGCCTCGCGCTTGCAGGCCCCTGCGATCTTGCGTGCATCCGCCCGATCCAAACCCGTCGCGACAAATACACTCAGGGCGCACAGGCAAGCCGCAACTGCAACCGGGGCGCTCATAGCTCCACCCGCATAATGCGCCGGATAACCACCAGGGCAACGGCGTTGAGGGCAAGACCCAGCACCACAGCGCCCGCGCCGGCAGGCGTCGCAAGACCGCGACGAAAATCTGCCGAAAGCAGCGCCAACACCGCGCACATGCCCGCCGGCATCGCCGCGACCATATGCGCAGACATGCGAGCCTGCGACGTCTTAACATCCAGGCGGCGCTTGAGCTCAATGCGCTCCCCCACCATGCTCGACGCCTCGGACAGTAAGTCGGCAAGCGGAGCGCCGGTGCGCTGAGACACCTTAAGCGCCAAGGTCACAAGCGAAAGACCGGGGGCGTCGATACGCACGAGCAAGTCATCGAGCGCGTCGGTCGCCGAGATGCCGCAATCGATCGCCGCCGCCACCCGCAAAAACTCGGTATGCACCGGCTCTTGCGCATGAGCGCCCACAAAGCGCATGCCCTGGGCCAGCGAATGTCCCGAGGCAAGCGACATGGAAAGTGCGGTAAACGCCTCGGGCATTGCCTCTTCTGCATCGCGTTGCTCGCGCCGGCTCTCAAAGCCATCCCGAGCGGCGCCAACGGCAAACGGAGCAACAAGTCCCAAGGCAAATCCGAGGGGCGATAACGACACCATCGTTAGTAAAACGCAGCAGACACCGCTCGATAGCAGCAGAAACGCCAAACGCCCCGAAGCATCTTCAATCACGAGGCCAAGGCGATGCGCCGGAGCCAGCGATGCCCACGAACGGGCGATCTTTTTCAGCAGATCGTTTTCCACCAGCTCACGCGGCAGCTTCTCTGCCACCGTCTCGAGCGCCTGACGTGCCAGCTCCGCCGGCGGTACCTGCGGCACACGAGGTTCCGCCCCGCACGCCGTCGCGACAGAAAGCCCTGCCAAGCCCCCTACGACGAGGGGCACAGCGATCTCCATTCGTCCACCTCCTCTTGTGTGAGCGTCCCCGACCGCAGGCCTTCTGCGATAAACGGCGGCTCGCGGTCAAGCGTCCAGGTGCGCTCGGCGGCATCGAACGTCACATAGCGCTCGAGCTCTACGCCACCCGATGCGGCGCGTCGCACCCCCGAATACGAGGAGACGAAACGCCTGCCATCGGCGTGGCGCTCGGACATCACGATGCCGTCGAGCGCCATGGCAATCTGCTCCTCGATGAGCTCGCTCGGCAGATCGATGCCATAACGTGCAAGCAACGTCAGACGCACCACGGTCTCCTGTTCTGAACCCGCATGAAGTGTGGTGAGCGACCCGTCGTGGCCCGTGTTCATGGCCTGCAACATGTCGCAGCACTCGGCACCGCGCACCTCGCCCACCACGATGCGGTCGGGGCGCATGCGTAGGGCATTAGTTACCAGGTCGCGGATCGTCACCGCGCCCTCGCCCTCAATTGAAGCCTCGCGCGCCT
>CAUAGV010000155.1 GCA_958428675.1 uncultured Collinsella sp. | reverse complement strand
CGTTCTCGATTTTGAGGACAGGGCGGTTTTGCTTACCTAGGTTGTTCGAGTTCCTTATGCGAAGCGGGCGACGAGCTCCTGGAGCACGTCGGTCATCTTGACGAGCGAACTGACCGGGACGAACTCGTTGACGCCGTGATAGCAATAGCCGCCGGTGGAAAGGTTGGGGCAGGGCAGACCGCGGAACGACAGCTGCGCGCCGTCGGTGCCGCCGCGAATCGGCAGCACTTGGGGCTCAAGGCCGCAGGCAAGGTAGGCTTCCTTGGCAACATCAATAAGCTCGGGATAGTCACGAACGATTTCGGCCATATTTCGATACTGCTGCTTAATCTCGACCGTTACGCGCTCCTCACCCAGACGCTGGTTGAGCATCGAGGCGGCGGCATCAATAAGGTCGAGTTTCTGCTGGAACTTGGCGGCGTCATGGTCGCGGACGATATAGCGTGCCGTGGCGTGATCGACGGTCGCAGATACACCCTCAAGGTGATAAAAGCCCTCGTAGCCTTCCGTATACTCCGGGCGCTGCACATAGGGGAGCAACGCGTTGAAGTCGCAGAACAGATTGCCCGCGTTGACCATACGGCCCTTGGCGTCGCCCGGGTGGATGGACTGGCCCTCAAAGCGGACGGTCGCCTCGGCGGCGTTAAAGCACTCCCACTCCAGCTCGCCGATGGGGCCGCCGTCGACCGTGTAGGCGTACTTGCAGCCAAAGGTATCGATATCCAACAGCTCGGCTCCGTGGCCGATCTCCTCGTCAGGGCAGAAGCAAATACCGAGTGCGGGATGGGGCAGAGAAGGGTCCTGAGCGATACGCGCGACAAGCGACATGATCTCGGCGACGCCTGCCTTGTCGTCCGCGCCCAGCAGCGTGGTGCCATCGCTGCAGACCAGGTCCTCACCCGCGAGGTCATTCAGGGCGGGAAGCTTGGCGGTACTCATGGCAACGGGCTTACCGTCAACCGTGCCGCAGACCAGGTCGCCGCCTTCGTAGTGTACGATGTGCGGCTTCACGCCGGCGCCCGGTGCAACTTCGGTGGTGTCGAGATGGGCGATCAGGCCCAGGGCGGGCTTGTCCTCAGCGCCCGCACTTGCGGGGATATGCGCGCAGACATAGGCATGCTCGGTCACGTGGGCATCTTCCGCACCAAGCTCGCGCAGCTCTTCAGCCAGCACGTTGGCAAGGTCAAACTGAACGGCGCTCGAAGGTACCTGGTCGCAGTTTGCATCCTCGGACTGCGTGTTGATCTGGACGTAGCGCAAAAAGCGCTCGAGGACATCGGGGTTCGTGGTGGTGTTTTCCATAAAGACCGCTCCAATCTTGGTCGTCGTGTGCAACAAGAACTCTAGCACGGTATGCCACGGCATACCGCGACGCTTGGATGGGGTAGAATCAGCCATTGAATGCAGAAGGGACGGAAGATCATGGATACGACAAATAGCTCGCGCGAACTACATCTGACGGTGGCGAACGAAGACTACTTGGAGTGCATGGTTCGCATTGAAAGCGAAGAGGGGGAAACCAACGGCGTGCGATCGGTCGACATCGCGCAGCGCCTTGGCGTCTCCAAGGCATCGGTCAATAAAGCGGTTTCGGCGCTCAAGGCATCCGAGCTTGTCGAGCAATCGCACTACGGCAAGGTAGTCCTGACCGATCGCGGCCGCGAGGTTGGCACGGCTATCTGGTACCGTCATCGCCTCGTCCGCACGTTTTTGGTTCAGGAGCTCGGTGTCGAATTTGAGCGAGCCGATTCCGAGGCCTGCATGATGGAGCATGCGCTATCCGAGGACACGATGAACCGCTGGCTCGCCTATCTCGAAAAGCAGGGAATCAGCGTCGAGGAATAGCGGGATATATATGGATACGAGTTATTACAATCGCTTTGGTGCCGAGGAACTTACGCGCCGCTTGTCGAGCGAGACCTTGTTGGCGCAGGGCCCCATGGGCAGTGTTCTGTTGAGTGAGTACGATGCTGCCGATATTCCACCGGCGTTTTGGAATCTGGCAGAGCCGCAGACCGTTTCTCGTATCCATCGCTTGTATGTCGCCGCCGGCGCGCAGGTACTCATTACCAATACCTTTCAGGCATCAAGCTATGCCCTCAAGCACGACCAGATTGCGCCGTCCGTGGCGGAGGTCAATCGCGGGGCCGTCGACGATGCCCGCCAGGCGCACCCTCAGCTGCTGCTGGGCTCGATGGGTCCGATCGGTATTGAGTGGTTTGCCGAGGACTCTGCCGAGTTTCGTGAGATCCGAGGCATTGCGCGCGAACAGGCGCACGCCTTGCTCAATGCTGGTGTTGACGGTCTGCTGATCGAGACGGTGACGTCTATCCGTAATTTGCAGCCCATGCTTGCCGGCGCCCGAGATGCCGCCGACGGCATGCCTGTTCTGGTGAGTTTTGTCGTTGACGATAAGGGCGACCTGTTGGGCGATGGCCTCAACATCGAGGCAGCCGTTTTGTACGCCGAAAAACACGGCGCAAACTCGGTTGGTGTTAATTGCTGTTCGCTTGCGGCCGCGAACGCGGCGGTGCCCAGGATGGTTGCATCGGCGACTGCTCCCGTCACGGTGCGTCCCAACGTGGGCGATCCGGTCCAGACTCAGGATGGCCCCGTATGGCACGAGAACCCCGAAGCTTTCGCGCGCGCATGCATCGAATGGAGACATGCCGGTGCCGCAATGGTGGGCAGTTGCTGTGGAACCACGGCAATCACTACGGCAGCGATGGACGAGGCGCTCGATATATAAAGGGCAAAACCGCTCCATACGGGGCGGTTTTTTTATTGCTTGCATGTCCTCGGCAGCATTTGCCCAAATGGTGAATGCCGGTGCCGGCAGGTTGCCGAGTGTGTATCGCGGGTATACCTCATGCGTACCATGATCCAAACACTGTGAGGTGTCTGCGCGTGTGCGCGATAATTCATTTTGGAACTGACGGTTGGCGCGCTCGCGTCGATGAGGACTTCACTGCCGATAACGTTGCCCGTATCGCCGATGCCGTCGGCGAGTTGTGGCAAAAGACCAATCCGGGCAAAACGGTATATATAGGGTTCGACACTCGGCCCCTGGCGCGCGAGTTCGCTGAGCTTGCGGCGGGTGTGCTAGCAGCGCACGGGCTAGACGCCGTGCTCGCTTCGCGACCTGTTCCGACCCCTGCCCTTACTTGGGCGGCGGCTTATGACGGTGAGGCGTGCGGCGCGCTCATGGTGACGGGGTCCCATCATCCGCAGGGTTATCTGTGTCTCAAGATTCGCATGGGTGACGGCTCGACCGCCAACCAGGATGTCATCGAAGAGCTCGAAGAGACCATGGCTCCCGAGCCAATGGGGATCGAGGGGCAATATCGCACCGCGGATATCATTCCTGACTATATGCAAGCGGTGGCATCGTTTGTCGATGCCGAAGCCATCCGCGCCGCCCGCCTGCGCGTGGTTGTTGACCCCATGGGCGGCGCAGCCCAGGGCTATCTAGCCGACTTGCTGCGCGAGCTTGGCGTTGAGGTGCACGAGATTCACGCCGGGCAGGCGCCTGACCAAGAAGATATCTGCCCCGACCCCGTTGAGCCGTGGGTGGACGCTTGCGAGCATACGGTTATCGAGGACGGAGCTTGCGCTGGCCTGGTGACCGACGGCGACGCCGACCGTATCGGCGCGGTTGACGAGCGCGGCAGATATATACATCCGCATCAGATCATGGCGCTCGTTTTGGGCGACTTGGTTCAATTTCGTAATTTGGAGGGGCGCGTCGTCGTCAATCTTTCGTGCTCGACGCTCGTGCGTCGCATTGCCGAGGCGCTTGGCTGCCGCGTGACCGTCAAACCAGTCGGTTTCAAATATATAGCGGCAGAGATGAAGAAGGGTGGCGTCCTCATAGGCGGCGAAGAAGCCGGTGGTATCGGCATCGCCGCGCATATGCCCGAGCGCGATGGAATCCTCGCCTGTCTGATTCTGTGTGAGCTTATGGCAAAGACGGACGCGCCTTTGGGCGTTTTGGTCGACCAACTCGAGGACAGTTTTGGTAAGACGAGTTATGGTCGACGCGATTTGCGCCTTGAGGCCGAAGATGCCGAAACGTTACGAACCCTGCTGCCGGGCGTAAACCCCAAGTCGATTTGTGGCAAGGTGCCGCAAAACGTTAGTCATATGGATGGCTTGCGTTTAGCATTCGAGGATGACACGTGGCTGCTGGTCCGTCCTAGCGGGACCGAACCAGTGGTGCGCGTCTACGCCGAGGGGTTCTCGGTGGAAGAACGTGATGAGTTGCTCGATGCTGGCTGTGCTTTAGCTAGGGGAACGTATCCGCTTTAACCATGAGACTGCCTTATATAAAGAGATGCTCGGCGAGCGGTAGTTAACGGCTGGCAAACGTTAGTCGGATCCCAAATTGTGTAGGAAATGTGTACGCCCAGATTCCCGCCCCCGGAACCCCTCCGGTCTGGCAATATATCTCCTTGCCGCGCGGC
>CAUAGV010000154.1 GCA_958428675.1 uncultured Collinsella sp. | reverse complement strand
AACTAAAAACGGTCCCGTACGAGTAATCGTGCGGGACCGTTTGCTTGAGCTAAAGCAAAATGAGCGGGCCAAAAAGCCCCCGTGGGACTGAGGGGGCCAAAAGTCCCTGTTAAAACGCTTAAATGGCTTCTAACAGGTCCATTTGGCCCCCTCAGCCCCACGGGGGACATTCGGCCCGCTCAATCTTGCGGGCAGGGACGGCTCGGTGGACGGCTGGCGATATGGGCTGCCTATAGGTGGCCATCTGGGAGCCATATAGCTCGGGTATGGCGGTTTTTGTGTAGTGCATTGACCGATTTACCTGCGGTAACGTACGCTTCCTCCGTTAAAAAATAGAAGCCGGAGCACGGGTGCGCGCGAGTGCATAAAGGGGAATCGGGTGAGAATCCCGAGCAAGGCGGTTACTGTGTGCGGGCGCGCCCGCGAGTCAGATTACCTGCCCGTGCTCTTCTCGAAATCGAGGGCCTCTCTGTTTGCCGCTGGATTCCGGTCTACAAGGGGTGCTGCTGAGCGTACGTTTTGCTGCCGATAGGGTGGCTGACGTGTGCCTTTGTGCTGCCGGGGCATCGCCTGCCCCGCCTTCTTCGCCACGGCTCTATTGCAAGTTCGCGAAAGAAGGAGAACGGGTGACGCGAAACAACATTATGCTCAAGCGTCTGGGAGCCGCTGCTTTCTCGGTGCTACTCGTCTGGTCGATGCCGGGTACGTCAGCATTTGCCGAGGGCATGGCAGAGATCGCTGTGCAGGCGCAGGCCCAGGCCTCGCAGCAGGCGGATGCTGCCGAGAATGCCGACGAGACGAGTTTCACTGCGGACGAGCGGACGGGTACTGAAGGCGCCGAGGCGTCGGCGGACGAGGCGAGCTCCGACGTTGCTCCGTCTGCCGATGAGGGCCTTGCCGCCGTGCTAAGTGCGGACGGGCAGAACGCTGCCGCGGTGAACGCCGACGATGAGGATGCCGATGCTCAGCAGGCACGCGGCGCGCGCGTCGCCAAGGCCGGCGAGACCGTGACGGTCTCTTCTGCCGACGAGCTGCCCGCTACCATCGAGGCTGGTGCCGTCGTGAAGCTTGCGGCGGATATCAGCCTTGAGGCCGACCAACAGATCGAGACCGTGGCCGGTACGCTCGATGGCCAGGGCCACAGCATCGTGCTCAACGGCAAGGCGTTGGCGAAGAACGTGGCTGGTACGGTACAGAATCTGGGCGTGACGGGTTCGATGACGATTTCTGGCACCGACGGTCCTATCGCCACCACATGCTCGGGTACCGTGCAAATGTGCTGGTCGACGACAAGCCCCTCTGACGGCAATTTGACTTTCGCTGACGCTGCCGGTCTCGTAGGCAAGCTCGATGGCGGATCGGTGCTCAACTCGTATTACGCCGGCAGTCTCAGCGGCATGCCCTTTGGCGGCTACGGCCTCGTTGCCTGGTATAAGTCTGGCACCGTGGCCAACAATCTATTCACTGCGGGCGATCAGGCGTGCGGCTACAAGGTCGATTCTTCCTTCGGCAGCAAAATCTCGACCGACGAGCTCAAGGCCCAAGCTTCGGTCGATAAGCTCAACAACGATGCCCCTGCTACTGGCTTTAGCTGGTCTGCGCAGGGCGGTTTGCCTGTGCTGATCTCGGGCGGCGCTGCGGTCGTCGTGAACAAGGATGCCCTTAAGGCTGCTATTGATGATGCCAGCGCCAGGGTCGAGAGCGACTATACGGCCGAAAGCTGGTCAAAGCTCGCCGAGGCCCTTGTGAGCGCTCAAGACGTCTACGCCAACGATGACGCCAAGCAGGCGGAGGTCAACGCCGCAACCAAGGCGCTCACCGATGTCATCGCCGCGCTCGAGAAGCCCAAGCCCACCGAGCCCGTGGCTCAGCCGCAGAGCGTGGTGCACCTGAGTTCGCAGGACGACCTCGACGCCTTCATGGGCAAGTTCAAGCCTGCCGACGTCGACGCCTACTACGTCCTCGACAACGACATCACCATCGACGACGAGTACTTCTTTGCCCCCACTGGCATGCTCGCGGGCACGCTCGACGGCCAGGGCCACACCATCACCTTCGCCAACGGTGGCGGCGTGAAGTCGCTTATGGACGGCGTCGCCTCCACGGGCCTGGTGCAGAACATCGCGTTCGTCGGTGAGCTCAAACAGGCGATGGACGGCAAGGCTTTCGGACCGCTGGGCAACAAGGTTCAGGGCGCCGTGCTCAACTGCTCCACGAGCGTGATCGGCAAGGGCGTAGCGGGCTTTGCACGCACGCTCGACGACGGCATCGTGTCCAACTGCGTTTCGACCTCCAAGGGCACGGCGGGCGCGCTGTTCGCGACCTATAGCGCGGGCCAGCTCGTCAACACCTACTGGGGCGCATTCCTCACCAACAAGATGGACGCCCCCGCCTCGGCGCTCGTCAACTCCTACGCCGTCGACCCCGCCGACATGGCGACCGACGCCTTCGCCGATCTCATCAACGCCAACTGCGGCGCCAACGGCAGCAGCTGGGGCATCGATAAAAACGGCGCGCCGATTTTCGGCTCGGGCAACAGCTATCAGGCGTCCGAGGACACCACGCCCGACGACGCCTACACCGTGTGCTTCACGGCCAACGACGGCACCAGCCAGACGGTTGCCGGCCATATGCTCGAGGTTTCGCCCGACGCTGTGAACGCCTCTCGCAAGCTGGGCGTCTTTGCGCTTGAAGGCGTCCCGGCCACGAGCACCGTCACCTGGGGCGCCGACGATGCCAACCGCGGAAACATCGGTATCAACGAGTCCACGGGTGAGCTCTACATCTACGACAACGCCACTGGCACGGTGACCGCCACCGAGCATAAGGCCGATGGTTCCGAGCAAACCGTGGCCACCATCAAGATCAAGGCCAAGGCCAAGCAGTTCGACGACTTTGAGCTGTGGTATCGTGCCTCCGACGGCACCGTGAGCAACGTGACCGATGGTGCGGCTACCGTCCAGGGCTCCGAGGTGCGCAACCTCGAGGTACGCGTGCATTACGTCGACGCCGATAAGGGCGAGTACGTGCCCGTTTCGTTCAGCCGCTTCCACTTTGCCTCGAGCGACCCTTCGACCATCTACAGCAACGACTACTCGGCCTGCTTCTACTTCAAACATGCCGGCAGCGCCACGATCACCGTTACCCCGCGTGATGACGCATCTGCGGGCGCCGGCTCCAAGAGCGTGACGCTGACGTCCGAAGCCGTGGCCGCCACGTCCATCTCGATGGGCTATAACGAGGACGGCGCCACCGTCTACCTGCAGGCTCGCAACCCACTCTCCGAGCGCGGTGCGTTTTTGACCGATCACTCGCGCCCGGTGGTGACGCCCGACAACGCCACCAACCGCGACAACTTTACTGTGACGAGCAGCGACCCTGCCGTGGCAGCCTACACCACCGCGGGCGAGATTGGCTACACGGCGTACAAGGCCGGCGCCACCACGTTTACCGCGACGCTGCCCGACACGGACGCCGAGGGCAAGGCCATCAGCGCGTCGTGCGACGTGACCTATGCCTACCAAAATCCGCTTGCGAGCGTGACGGCCGGTACGGACAGCCTCTACCTCAAGGCCGGCTCAGCGCAAAAGCTCGACCTGACCTTTACCGGTAAGAACGACGCGGATGGCTGGAGCGTGACCGAGCCCGGCCTCACCTGGACGTTCAAGACGCTCGACGGCAAGGACGCCTCGGGTATCGTGAGCATCGACCGCAACGAGAAGGGCGCCTGGAAGCACGTCGACGGCGCTCCCGACGACGGCCTGTACGTAGCCTCGAGCGACTACACGGTGACGGCGCTTTCGGCCGGTACGGTGGTCGCGACGGGTACGCCGGTGGACACGACTGTCGGTGCCGAGCCCGTGACGCTTACCATCACCGTGGCCGGTGTGGCCGCGAGCCCCGCCACGAGTGAGTCCGCCTCGGTGGGCATCGATGCTGCCGCTGCGTTCATCGATGCACGCCGCAGCTCCGACGCCTTCCAGTACGGCGACGAGTGGGAGATCTACGACTTTGCCAAGGCGGGCCGCAAGATCGATTCCAAACTGCTCGATAACTACCGCGCCTCGCTGGCCGAGCACAAGGCCGAGTGGGGGAGTGCGACCTGCGCTCTGACTGAGACCGAGCGTGTGGCGCTTGCTCTCTCCGCCATCGGCGAGGACATCACCGACTATGACGGCGTCAACCTGGTTGAGCTCATCTGCGGCCGCACCGATATGACGCGCGCCAACGAGAAGATCTTCGCGTTGATGGCGCTCAATGCGAGCGGCTCGGATGCGCCCGCCGGTTCCGCCTGGACGCGCGCGAGCCTCGTGGACGCCGTCTGTGAGCTCCTCGGCAGCGACGACGCTGTGGAAGGTACGCGACTGGGCGACGTGGACCTGACGGCTATGGCGATCCAGGCCGTGGCGCCCTATGCGGGCGACACCAAGGTCGATGCTGCCATCGAGAACGGCCTCTCCTACCTCAAGGGCAAGATGAACGCCGGTACCTGTG
>CAUAGV010000153.1 GCA_958428675.1 uncultured Collinsella sp. | reverse complement strand
GGCACCGCCGCCAAGGTTCGCCATCGCCAGTCCACTCGCCATCGCAATGACGACCAGTATCGCCATCACCACTGCCTTATGACCGAGCAGCTTGTCCGCCAAGCGGTCCATCCGTTTGACCCGTTCGTGTTGTTCGCGCTGCGCCATAGCAAAACCTCCCAACAACATCGTGTCAGGAAAAGAGTCCTGCAACAGCCATTCTCCAAAACCGGTTTTCGCGGTCAAACCAAAAGCCGACCAAAACCTTGCGAAATACTGTCCATTTATTCAGGCACACGTCAGCAAATGAACACTTAGCCGCAAAATGCCCAGATAGCAAAAGACCGACGATGCAGACGCATCGTCGGTCTATGCACAAAATTACTCGTGATCTTGGTAAATCTCACGCGGAGCAAGCTCCGAATGTTTGCGTTTTAAGGTCTTAGGGGCCTTATACGTGTTGCTCTCGAAGTCGATGTACTCGGTCTGCTTGAGCAGGCGCTCGATCATCTCCTCGTGATCGAACAACTCCCAGGCCTCATGTACGGCATCGAGTTTAGCGTGCGTCTCGGGACGGCGCGGCATAAACAGCGTGCAGCAGTCGGGAGCGGCCTCAGTCGAGATATCGAACGTACCGATCTCCTCGGCGCGCGCGATGATCTCCTGCTTGTCCGAACCGATGAGAGGACGGAACACGGGGATCTTCACGGCCTCGTTGACAGCCATGATGTTCTCAAGCGTTTGAGAGGCAACCTGCCCAAGCGATTCACCCGTAACGATGGCCTTGGCGCCCTCGATGTGTGCAATGCGCTCGGCAACCGAATACATAATGCGGCGATACATGATCACGCGCAGATTGCTGGGACAGGTGACCGAAATCTCACGCTGGCAGTCGCCAAACGGCACCACGTACAGGCGGCCGATCTGGACACCCGGCTCAAGCGCACGGATGATGTCCTGCACCAAATACTCGCTCGTATCGGGCGTCTGCGGACGACCAGAGAAATGTACCGGCACGCACACCGCGCCGCGACGCGCGAGCATCCAGGTCGCCACCGGAGAATCGATACCCGACGACAGCAGCGTCACGACCTTGCCGGCAGAACCCACCGGCAGACCGCCCACGCCGCGCTCGGAGCGCGCGTACACATAAACGCTACCCTGGACCACCAGTACGTGCACCATCGCATCGGGGTCGTGCATTTGAACCTTTTTATCGGGGAAGGCCTCACACAGTACCTCGCCCACCTGACGATTGATGTCAATCGAGGTGAGCTCATAGTCGGTATTGGAGCGCTTGGCGTGCACCTTAAACGAATCGAAGGGACCATACTCGCGCAGCGCCTTGACGGCGGCGGCACAGTACTCCTGTGGGTCGCGGTTAGTGTGATACGCCAAAGACACACGAGCAACGCCGGGAACGGTGCGAATGACACGCGCCGCCTCATCGGCCTGATGCTCGTTAAAGGTCACGAGGATATAACCGGAAATTCGAGACACGGCATTCACGGAAAAGGCGGCCAAGGCCGCCTGAATGTTATCCATGAGGATATGCTCAAAATGTGCGCGGTTCTTACCCTTCAGTCCAACCTCGTGATAGTGGACCAGGCAGACGCGAGCCGCCATTTAGGCTTCAGCAACCTTGTGGCCGAGCGCCTTCTCGTAACGGGCCTCGTCGTAAGAGATGTCGCCGTCGACAATCTCGTCCATAGCCATCGAGATGGTATCGGCACCGGAAAGCCCGATGGTGATGTCATCGACATCCTGGACGGCAAGCACGCGGTTGTGCTGGCCACGCAGCATGCTATTGATGTCGCAGGCGCGCTTGGAGGCAAGCGAAGCAAGCAGGAAGCGGTTGTGATCGGTCTTCTCCAGAAGATCGTCAATGCAAGGCTTTACAACGGACACGGACCTCAGATCCTTTCATGCATATCGAGAACGCGAACGAGCTCATCGGTCGCGCGGTCGAGATCGTCATTTACCACGACGTCGTCGTAGCGGTCGGCAAGGGCAAGCTCATCGGCGGCGTTTGCCATACGCAGCTCAATCGTCTCGGGCGTCTCGGTACCGCGACCGACTAGACGCTCGCGGAGCACCTCAAGCGAAGGCGGCTTGATAAAGATCAGCACGGCCTCGGGGAAACGCTCCTTCACCTGCAGGGCGCCCTGGACATCGATCTCCAAAATCAGAGACGCGCCCGAGGCAAGCTTGGATGTAACCTCGCTCACCAACGTGCCGTAGCAGTTACCGTGGACCTCGGCCCACTCAACAAACTCGCCGTTTGCCACGCGGCGGTCGAACTCCTCGCGCGTCAGAAAAAAGTAGTTGACGCCGTCGACCTCGCCTTTGCGTGGTGCTCGCGTGGTAGCCGAAACCGTCAGGCCCAGGTTAGAGCGACGCTCGCGCACACGAGTGACGAGCGTGCCCTTGCCCGCGCCTGACGGTCCAGAAATCACAAAGAGCTTGGACTCCTGAGCGCTCACTTATTTGGTCAGCTGCTCGAGGAGCTGCGCGCGCTGACGGACACCGAGGCCCTGGACGCGACGGGTAGCGGAGATACCGAGCTCCTCCATGATCTTGGCGGCCTTGGCCTTGCCATAACCGGGGAGAGACTCGATGAGGGTGGAAACCTTCATGCGGGAAGCAATGGGGTCATCGGAGTTGAGCACGGACTCGAGGGACTTCTCGCCCTTCTTGATCTGCTCGCGAAGCTCAGCGCGGGCGTGACGTGCGGCAGCAGCCTTCTCAAGAGCCTGCTTGCGCTGCTCATCGGTAAGCTGAGGGAGTGCCATTCGTACCTCCAAATAGTTGGGTTATATCTGATTCAATAATTGGCATTTTAGCACGTAGAACGTACAAAATGCCCAATCGCGGGTCCATAGGTTAGACGATACCCGCAAAAAGTGCAATATACTGCGCCCAAAGTTAAGCCCCTGACCTGCGATTCCACACAAAGGATGGGAAAGTTTACGCAGGCACAGGGGCTATTTTGTGCTAATGAGACCCAAAAGTGGTGACTTAGGGGAATCTTTTACGCGACGTTTTCGACCAGCTCGACGACGATGGCGTCAAAGGCGGCGACCGGATCGTCGGCGCCGGTGATGGGACGGCCCACCACAATGTGGCTTGCGCCTCGCTCGATAGCCTGGGAAGGCGTCGCCACACGGGACTGGTCACCAAGGGCGGCACCAACCGGACGCACACCCGGAGTCACGATCAGGGCATCGGGACCCAACAGCTCACGCATGTCGTGAGCCTCCATCGGCGAGCACACGATGCCATCGATGCCGTTGGCCTGAGCGAGCTTTGCCAGGCGGGCGGCCTCCTCGGCCACGGGCGACTCGACGCCAATCTCGCTCAAGGCATCCTGATTCATGCTCGTGAGCACGGTGATGGCGACGAGCTTGGCGCGGTCCTCGCGCGCCTCCTCGGCACCCTCGCGGCAGGCAGCGAGCATGGCGCCCGAACCCAAGCCGTGGACCGAAAGCAGGTCGGCACCGGCAAGCGAGGCCGAGCGGGCGGCACCGCGAACCTGATGCGGAATATCATGGAACTTAAGGTCAAGGAAGACCTTAAAGCCCAGGTCCTTAAAGGTCTTGACGATCTCGGGGCCCTCAGCGTAATAGAGCGTCATACCAACCTTAAGCCAGGCGGCATGGCCCGAAAGCTCGTGGGCGAGCTCGAGCGCACGCTCGCGGTCGCAGTCGAGAGCGACGATTACGCGGTCGCGGGCATCGGTCTCTAGCATTCGAAAGCACCTACCAGTTCGTTGATGTCCTTCACGCCCTGGGACTCAGCCCAGGCCTCGAGCTCATGCGCGATCTTGAGCGAAGCGCACGGATCGACGAAGTTGGCCATGCCGACCGACACGCAGGTGGCGCCGGCCAGGATAAACTCGGCCGCATCCTCGCCGGTCATGACACCGCCGACGCCGTTGATGGGGATATCGACGGCCTGGGCAACCTCCCAGACCATGCGCACGGCGATGTGGTGGCACAGCGGGCCCGAAAGGCCGCCCTTGGGCTTGGCCACGCGGGACTTGCGGGTATGGACGTCGATGGCCATGCCCTGAATGGAGTTGATGACCGAAAGGCCGTCGGCGCCGGCAGCCTCGAGGGCCTTGGCAATCTCGGCGACGTTGACCGGCGCCATCTTCACGAACAGCGGCTTATCGGTCACCTTGCGGCAGGCAGCCATAACGGATGAGGCGCCCTCGGGCGTAGAGCCCATGGCGGCACCGCCGGCGGCGATATTAGGGCAGCTCACGTTGATCTCGTAGCCGGCAGCCCAGGGGCACAGCTCGGCATACATCTCGAGCGCGCGGACAAACTCGTCAACGGAGTGGCCGGCAACCTGACAGATGACCTGGCAGCCGTCCTTGGACAGCTGTTCGAGCCACGGACCGGACTCGCGGGCAAAGGCAGCCACGCCGGGGTTCTGAAGGCCCACGGAGTTGATCATACCGCCGGGAATCTCGGCCATGCGGGGCGCGGGATTGCCGGGCCAGGGCTCAGCTGCGCAACCCTTGGTGGTGATGGCGCCCAGCTGGGAAA
>CAUAGV010000152.1 GCA_958428675.1 uncultured Collinsella sp. | reverse complement strand
CCTTCACGGTGCCCGTCACGGCGCTGACCTCGACAAACTCGCTCTTGGTATGGTTGGCGATAATGTGGGCCAGCGTCGTCTTGCCCGTACCGGCCGGCCCGTACAAAATCACGCTCGACAGCACGTCATGCTCAATCGCGGCACGCAGCCATGAGCCCTTACCGACGGCCTTTTGCTGGCCCACATACTCATCAAGCGTGTTGGGGCGCATGCGCACCGCAAGCGGCGCATTCTGAAAGGAACGCTCGCGCGTCGAAGCAGAAAAAAGGTCGTCCATAGCCATCCCGTGCATCAATCAAAATCGTTGTTGACCAACAGTATACCGAAAGGATACGAACTACCGTTCGTTAATATAGGTGCGGTGCGGAAACTTTAGACCCGGGAACAGCTTACTCGTCAGCTCGCAGAAATAGCCATCCGTCATGCTCGCAATGTAATCCACCACGGCTTGGTCCTTATCGTCCTGCCATGCATAGGTACGATCGTAGTAGGAAAGCTGCTGCTCAATGCTCGAAATGTGGTGCTTAAAGATGTAGGAGGACTCGTCGCCTTCGTTTATATCCTGCAGGCAACGGTCGTAGAGCTTTTCGAACGCCTCGCGCAGCTCCGCTTCAGAGTCGCCTTCGATACCGCCCTTACTATAGATCTTCTCGTAGTTCTCGCGCTTAGCGCAGCGGATTTCCTTGAACAAGTCCTCGCTCATCTCGATACGCGGTTTGCCGTAGCTATGCTCCACGATATCAATGGAAGCGTGCGTAAGAATCCAGCTGTTGTACGCACCGCCCAGGCCATCGTCAAAAGCATCGGGCGACAGCAGGCCTGCCGCAATGGCATCCTGGCGATCACGCCCCACGTAGGCAAGGATATCCGAGATGCGAACCACGCAGCCCTCGAGCGTCATGGGGCGCAGGTGTTCAATCGCGCTATAGCCCGTGGCGATGCAGTCCTCGACCGTCAGATCGAACTGTTCAAAGGAACCCATATCCGAAAGCTCAAACACGCGTTGCTCGTACTCGCCGTTATGGCATAGCACGCCGTCGAGCGCCTGGAGCGACACGTTGCGACCGTACAGGGCATCGAGCACGCGCACCGACTGCACGTTATGGAAAAAGAAGCGGCCGGTACGCTCATGATAGATATCGTTGAGGAATCGCTCACCGGCATGGCCGAAGGGCGTGTGGCCCAAGTCGTGGCCTAAGCCAATTGCCTCAATGAGATCGCAGTTGAGCCCCAGGGCGCGGCCGATATCGCGTGCGATGCGCGATACAAGCTGCACGTGCAAGCCGCGGCGCGACAGATCATCATTGCTACGGAAGCTAAAGACCTGCGTTTTACCAGCATATCGGGCATACGCGGGCAAATGGAGAATCTTTTCAGCATCGCGCATAAATGCCGGACGCATGAGCGTGCCCTCGTCTGCGGCTCGATCAACGCGACGGATGACCTGGTCGTCGTCGCAACGGTACGGGTTGACATAGCCCGAAGCACGATCGGCGGCAATGCGCTCGACAAGTTCGGGTGATAACGCCGAGGGAATACGGTCCATGCGCGCCTTAATGACGGCCGTTTCTTGGTTAGTTGCCATGGCATGCTCCTTAAGAAGGATGCGCAATCGGTTACAATGTGCAGCCCACGACCTCGATTATGGCAAAAATCGGCACCAAAAATGGGAGCAATGGCAAGGAGCGCGATTTTGTGATGAGGCAGGAGAGGGCAAGGACCAGGAGCGCGGCGGCAAATGCCACGACGCCACCCATTGGGTCGAGCGTGCAAAGCGCGAAGAGTGCCTTGGCATCTCCCATGCCGATGCCGGGGGCTTGACGGAGGCGCCGCCAGAGGGACTCGGTCAACGCGAGAGAAAGGTACACGATGACCGCAAGGCCAGCGCGGTCAAGTGCCGTGTTCAAGCCCGCATCCAGCCACACGCCCGCAAACGCCGCCACGGCACACGCAGCCGCAAGCGCGTTGGGAAACCGCCGCTCACGGGCATCGATCACCGCACCGGCGAAGGCGCAGATCCAAAATGGGATATAGAACATGGGACACCTCCCGGGACGGCTGCTCTAAAGCAAAAACCACCACAAAGGTGCATCCCCTTTGTGGTGGTTCTGATCGTGGTTACTTGGCGCCCTGCATGACCTCATCGAGGGTAACGTTAACGGCGTGCTGCGTGGGCACCCAGTCGACCTTCAGGAACAGCGCGGCAACCGTGATGGGGATATAGCTGAACATAAAGATCGGGAAGGTAAACAGGTTGGTCACCAGGCGCCACTTTTGAGCGCAATGAATGTGCTTGTACTCAAAGATGGTCGTGAGCAGCGCCAGGATAAAGAAGGTCTGGTACATCATCACGAACGTCATGATAAGCGAGGCGGCACAAGCCTGCATCTCGACCTCGGTAGCCAAGAAACCATGCGAAAGGCCACCCACGATCAGGAACGTCGCATTGGCGAGCATCGAGATCAGGGACAACAGCATACCCGGGGCGATCGTCATAAACATGTCGTAGGCAGCAAAGCGATGATAGCGGAAGGTCGATTTGACCAGGTGCTTACCGTAGGTAAAGAACACCTGGTAAAAGCCCTTGGTCCAACGCATGCGCTGTTTCCAGGACGCCTTAAACGTCACCGGCTGCTCGTCAAAGAACTCCGCCGGCGCATAACCGATGCGGATGCCGTGAATGGCGCAGAACGTGGTGAACTGGATGTCCTCGGTCAGTGTATGGAACTGCCAGCCGTGCATGCCCTCGATAACACTGGCGGAGATGAGGTAGCCCGAACCCGAGACAGCGCAGGACGTCTTGCAGATATTACGCGCGTTGTTGAGGAAGCGGGCCTCACGCAGATACCAGGTGGCGTTGGCAGACGAAATCCACGAGCTGCCGAAGTTCTTGGAGTTTCGATAGCTCGTGACTACATGAAAGCCCTGGTCAAAGGCATCATTCATCTTGGAGACGTAATCGCGGGAGATAACGTTGTCGGCATCGAAGATAAAGTAGCCCTCAAACGTGTCGGGATACTCGTTGAGAATGCGATCAAAACCAAAGTCCATGACCCAGCTCTTGCCCTTACGGGCCAGGTCGTTACGCTCATAGACGACGGCGCCCGCCTCGCGCGCGAGCTGCGCCGTGTTGTCGGTGCAGGCATCGGCGACCACGAAGACCTCGATGAGCTCGGACGGATAGTCCTGCTCTTTGATGGAGCGCACAAGATTGGCAATTACCGCCTCCTCGTTATGCGCCGCAATGAAGAAGGCATAGCGATGGAGCTTCTTGGCCTTGGGAGGAGCGACCTCACCGCGCAGGGCGCCAATGACAAAGAAGACCACCTGGTACAGAAAGCAGACCGTAAGCAGCGTAACCACAATCTGGTTGAAGATCACGATGGGTGTGTTGGTTTGTAAAAAGGCGAGCATGCAGGCTCCCAGCAACGCGTTACGTAAACAACCGTATATCTTACCGCAGGCTAACGGAGTTCAAGAAACCACCTAATACTGGCTAGACTTCGAGCAGACCGAGCTGCGGAACGATTTCGTCGCCGGCAGCGGTGCGGCCAAGCGAACGCGGGGCCAGGTCGTCAAGAACCGCAGCGAGATCCCACGGCAGCTCGTCGCGGCACTCAATGCGCTCCCCCGTCACGGGATGGTCGAATGCGACGCGCCAGGAATGAAGGAATTGCCTGGTCAGACCCTGGTCGGCGCGTGCATCGCACTTGCCATAGAGTGGATCGCCCACGCAGGCGTGGTTAATGTGGCGCATATGCACGCGAATCTGATGCGTGCGGCCGGTAAACAGGTGGCACTCGACGAGCGTGTAGCCGTCGTCAAAACGCGTGGAATCGAAGCGCTCGAGGACCCTAAAGGTCGTAATGGCCTGGCGCGCGAAAGGATCGTCCGAAACCGCCATCTTGACACGGTCGCGCGTAGAACGGGCGATACCGGTGTTAATGGTGCCCTCGTCCATGGCAATGTGGCCGTGGACGAGCGTAATGTAGCGGCGGTCGAGCGTACGCGTGCGGATAAGATTCTGGAGTGCGCGCTGGGTGTCGTCGTCTTTTGCCGCGAGCATAAGGCCCGAGGTGTCACGATCCAGGCGATGTACGATGCCGGGGCGGTCCTCACCCTGCACGGTGCCCAGATGGTCAATGCCACAGTGATAGACCAAGGCGTTCGCAAGGGTGCCGCTCTCGTGGCCATGAGCGGGATGGCACACCAGACCGCGCTGCTTGGAGAGCACGATGAGATAGTCGTCCTCATAGCGAATGTCGAGCGGAATGGCCTCGGGAACCACATCGGTGGGATCGTGCGGCTCGGGCAGGTCGACCGAAATGCGGTCGCCGGAGCGCACGGCATACTTTTTTGACAGGCATGTCTCGCCGTTGACGGCAACGGCACCGCCCTCGATCAGATGCGCGCAAGCGGAGCGCGTGGGGCAGCCGTCGTTGGCGCCCAGATAGGCGTCGAGACGCTGGCCAGCGGTGTCGTCGGCAACGAGAATATGGATGTCGGCCATTAGCGCTCATTCCTTTCGCGAATCTT
>CAUAGV010000151.1 GCA_958428675.1 uncultured Collinsella sp. | reverse complement strand
TTTGGTGAGGCCGCGGCGCTACTCTTTACCTCGGGCATGAGCTCGCCGGTGCGTCTGAACTTCTTGAGCTTTAACCTGTCGAGCCCCACTTGCGCCTGGAACGTGTTCCGTCCCGGTGAGTCGCTCGCCGTGCACATCTACAAGATCTATGGCGAGGGCAGCCCCGAGGCCCAGCAGATCGTTTGGGGTACCGCGGCACTGCTGATGATTTGCGTGCTGCTGTTTAACGTAGTCGCCCGTATCGTGGGCAAGCAACTGGCAAGGAGGATGACGGCCGAATGAGCGAGATGAATGCAACGCCCGCAACCGAGGCGGTCACGTCCGAGACCCAGGACTTTCTGTCGAGTGTGGGGGAGAGCGAAAAGCGTGTGCGCGTGAGCGGCAAGGCCGTGAGCGACGAGGTCGTGCTCTCCACCAAGGACGTCAACGTGTACTATGGCGACCACCATGCGCTGCACAATACGTCGCTCGACTTCCACAAGGGCGAGATCACGGCGCTCATCGGGCCTTCGGGCTGCGGCAAGTCGACCTTTTTGCGCAGCCTCAACCTGATGAATCGCGAGATTCGCGGCTGCCGCGTGGAGGGCGAGATCAACTACCGCGGGCGCAACGTGAACACTAGGACCGAGAACACGTACGAGCTGCGCCGCTCCATTGGCATGGTGTTTCAGCAGCCCAACCCGTTCCGCAAGTCCATTCGCGACAACATCACGTTTGCGCCCAAGCGCCACGGCATCACCGACCGCGACGAGCTCGATCGCATGGTCGAGGAAAGCCTGCGCGGCGCGGCGCTGTGGGACGAGGTCAAGGACAAGCTCGACAAGAGCGCCTATGCGCTTTCGGGCGGTCAGCAGCAGCGCCTGTGCATCGCGCGCACGCTGGCGCTCAACCCCGACGTGATCCTGTTTGACGAGCCCTGCTCGGCGCTCGACCCCATCTCGACGTTGGCGATCGAGGACCTGATGTCGTCGATCGTTGCCGACCGTGCCATCGTTATCGTGACGCACAACATGGAGCAGGCGTCGCGCGTGTCCAACCGCACGGCGTTCTTCTACATGGGCGATATGGTCGAGTACGACGAGACCGACGAGATTTTCCAACGGCCCAAGGATAAGCGGCTGAATGATTACCTCACCGGCATGTTCTCCTAGTCCGGGACATGCTTGAGGCCCGCGGCGGCCACGGTTGCCGCGGGACTGATTGGAGAGGCGGGTCATCTCTTTTGGGAGATGGCCCGCCTTTTTGCTCTGTGACCGAAACGACCACCACAAAGGGGACAGGCACCTTCGTGGTGGTTTGGGGTGGGGCTCGCTGCTATCATGGACAACGTTGAATTTCTACGAAGGAGCAGGGCATATGGCGATTCTTTTGGGATGCGATTCCGTCAGCCTAGAGTTTCCCACCAAGCATATTTTCGATAGCGTGACGCTCGGCGTGGGCGAGGGCGACCGCATTGGTATTGTCGGTAAAAACGGCGACGGCAAGTCGACGCTGCTGAGCGTGCTCGCCGGCACGCTGGAGCCCGATGACGGACGCGTGACGCACCGCCGCGGCACCACGATCGGCCTGCTCGGCCAAAAGGACCAGCTTGTCGACACCGATACCGTGCATCATGCCGTTGTGGGCGACACGCCCGAGTATGAGTGGGCGTCGAGTCCGCGTACGCGCCAGATTCTGGCCGGTCTTATTAGCGATGTGCCCTGGGAGGGCACGGTGGGCGAGCTTTCGGGCGGTCAGCGCCGTCGCGTGGACCTCGCGCGCCTGCTGATCGGCGACTACGACGTGCTCATGCTCGACGAGCCCACCAACCACCTGGACATGCGCACCATCAACTGGCTTGCGCGTCACTTAAAGGCCCGCTGGCAGCGCGGCCAGGGCGCCATGCTCGTGGTCACGCACGACCGCTGGTTCTTGGACGAGGTCTGCACCAGCATGTGGGAGGTCCACGACGGCCAGGTAGATCCCTTCGAGGGCGGCTACTCGGCATATATCCTGCAGCGCGTTGAGCGCGACCGCATGGCCGCCGTTACCGAGGAGCGCCGTCGCAACATGGCGCGCAAGGAGCTCGCGTGGCTGAGCCGCGGCGCCCAGGCGCGTTCCACCAAGCCCAAGTTTCGCGTTGAGGCTGCTCGCGAGCTGATCGCCGACGTACCGCCCGTGCGTGACGAGCTGGAGCTCAAGCGCCTTGCCGTGAGCCGCCTAGGCAAGCAGGTCATCGATGTCATCGACGTGGATGCCGGCTATGCGGATACCGATGGTGCGCCCAAGCAGGTGCTCACCGATGTGACCTGGCTCATCGGCGCGGGCGACCGCTATGGTCTTTTGGGCGAGAACGGCGCCGGCAAGTCGACCTTGCTCGACGTGATCCAGGGCAAGATTGAGCCCACGCGCGGCCGTGTGAAGATTGGCCAGACGGTGCGCTTTGGCGTTCTGTCGCAGCAGCTCGAGGAACTCGAGCCCTACATGGGTGACACGATCCGCGAGGTGCTCGGCAACTATAAGAAGTGCTACGTCATCGACGGCAAGGAGACTTCGCCCGAGAAACTTTGCGAGCGCCTGGGCTTTACGACACAGCAGCTCTGGAGTCGCATCGGCGATCTTTCGGGCGGCCAGCGCCGTCGCCTGTCGCTGCTGCTGACGATCCTGGACGAGCCCAACGTGCTTATCCTGGACGAGCCCGGCAACGACCTGGATACCGATATGCTGGCGATTGTCGAGGACCTGCTCGACGGCTGGCCGGGCACGCTGATCCTGGTGACGCACGACCGTTTCCTCATGGAGCGCGTGACCGACCAGCAGTGGGCGCTGCTCGACGGCCACCTGACGCATATGCCCGGCGGCGTGGACCAGTACCTGCGCCTGTGCAACGCTACCGCCGAGGGCGAGCCCGTGGGTGCGCCGAGCGCCAAGACCGGCACGTTTGACACCGGTGCCGCGGCGGCTGCGGCCGAAAAGCCCAAGTCGAGCGGCCAGCCCAATGGCCTGTCCAACGCCGAACGCCAGAAGCTTCGCCGCGAGGTGAGCTCGCTCGAGCGCAAAATGGAGACGCAGCGCGCCCGCGTTGAGGAGGCCGAGGCAGCAATGGCCCAGGTCGATCCCACCAACTACACGGCGCTGGGCGAGCAGCAGGCAAAGATCGACGAGGCCCACGCCGCCATGGACGAGTTGGAGATGGCGTGGCTCGAGGCGAGCGAGAAGCTCGAGGGCGAGGAGTAGGCGAGGATGACCAAGGCCGCGTTTTTCGATATCGACGGTACGCTGCTGAGCTTTAAGACCCATCGGATTCCGGCGTCGGCGCAGCAGGTGCTCGACAGCTTTCGCGAGCAGGGGATCGCGTGCGTGATCGCCACGGGTCGCCCGACCTATCAGATGCCCGATTGGCTGTTCGATCTTGGTTGGGATGCGTACATCACGCTTTCGGGTCAGCACTGTTTTGATGCCAAGGGCGTTTACCGCAGCTGCCCGATCGATTCGGACGACGTCGCGGCGATTGTGGACCAGGTGGCGCAGGGGCGCTATGACTCGCTGTGCATGCAGGGCGAGAACTCGTTTGTGAACCGCCTGTCCGAGCGCGTGGTGACGGCCGGCAGCAACGCGGGGATTGTCTACCACGAGGAACCGTTTGAGCATGCCTTCGATGCGCCGGTCTACCAGTTCTGCGCCTTTGTGGACCCTGCCGACGAACATATCGTGACCGACGCGGTGTCGCATTCGCTCACCACGCGCTGGTGTGACCTGTTCTGCGATATTATTCCCGCTAACGGCGGCAAGGACCTGGGTGTCGCGGCGACGCTGGAGCGGCTGGATATCGACGCGAGCGAGGCGATCGCTTTTGGCGACGGCGAGAACGACCTGTCGATGTTCTCGGCCGTGGGCACGAGCGTGGCCATGGGCAACGCGCAGGATACCGTGAAGGCCGCGGCGACCTACGTGACGACCGCCGTGGACGACGACGGCATCTACAACGCCGCCAAACACTTTGGCCTGCTGTAGCTGCGGATTCGGCATCTGGGGACGTTCCTTTTCTGCCGGCAGTTGGGGACACTCCTTGCGGGGCGTGTCCCCGTTTTGTTTTCGTCCCGTGCGTTTTGTGAAACACGGTTAACTTTTTAAACAACGTAGTAAGACATGGGCAACTTTTGCGGTAAAGTAAATCAAGTAAAAGTATCCAAAGGCTAACTAGAAGCCATCGCGAAAGGCGGCCCATGGCCCTACGTGAATCCGGAGAAGACTATCTCGAATCGATCTACGTTCTGTCGGAACGTCAGGGCATCGTGCGCTCGATCGACGTTGCCGAATACTTGGGCGTAACCAAAGCAAGCGTCTCTAAAGCCATGGCGGCCTTGGAGAGCAACGGCTACGTGGAGATGGGCAAACGCGACGTGCATCTGACGGAACGCGGTCTTGAGGTTGCCCGTCAAATGTGGGAGCGCCACTGCTTTTTTGTAGGGCTGCTAGAGGACGCAGGCGTAACGCCCGAGATCGCGTCGCAAGAGGGCTGCCACATGGAGCACTGCCTGAGCGAGGAGAGCTTTGAGAAGTTGCGTGCGATGTTGAACCGGGACAGCGACCGGGACCAGTAGCACCGCCAGCTAAGTCCAACTCAGACAAGGA
>CAUAGV010000150.1 GCA_958428675.1 uncultured Collinsella sp. | reverse complement strand
AACAAGGGCGTCGACAACAAGACCGTTCCCGTCATTCTCTGTGACGAGGACGACGTCGCCGGCAACCACGGCGCCACCATCGGTCACGTCCGCGACGAGCAGCTGTTCTACCTCGCCTGCCGCGGCCTTGACCAAAACGCCGCCGAGGACCTGTTCATCCGCGCCAAGCTGGAGGACGCCGCGCTTTCCGCCACCGACGAGCGCACCCGCGCCGCCGTCATCCGCCTAGGCAACAACCTGATCGACAACTTTGAAGAGGAGCTCGCATGATCGACACCGAGCACGTTAAATGCGACACCTGTACTGCCCCCGAGCCCATGGAGCTCGACGCCAGCGACGAGGCTTCGCGCGGCTGGCCCACCGTGGACATCGAGACCAACCCCTACAAGGGCCAGTTCCCGCTGTTCCAGCAGCACCCCGAGATCGCTTTCCTCGATAGCGCCGCCACCGCGCAGCGCCCTGCCTGTGTGCTCGACGCCGAGCGCGACTTCTATCAGCGCATGAACGCCAACCCCCTGCGCGGCCTGTACTCGCTGTCCGTCGAGGCCACCGAGGCCATCGCGAAGGTCCGCCAGCAAATCGCCGACGTCATCGGCGCCCCCAACGCCAACGAGATCGTCTTCACCCGCAACACGAGCGAGTCGCTCAACCTGGTCGCCAAGAGCTTTGCGCCCACAGTGCTCGAACCGGGCGACGAGGTCGTCATCACTATCATGGAGCACCACTCCAACCTGATTCCGTGGCAGCAGGTCTGCCGCGAGACCGGCGCCAAGCTCGTCTACCTCTACCCCACCAAGACCGGCCAGCTCACCACCGAGGAGGTTCTTGCCAAGGTGGGTCCCAAGACCAAGATCCTGGCCGTGGGACAGGTCTCTAACGTGCTGGGCGTCGAGAACCCGGTCAAGAATCTCGGCAAGCTCGTGCACAAGTACGGCGGCTATCTGGTCGTCGACGGCGCGCAGTCGCTGCCGCACATGCCGGTCGATGTGGCCGACCTGGGCGCCGACTTCTTTGCCTTTAGTGCGCACAAGGCCATGGGCCCCATGGGCATCGGCGTGCTGTGGGGCAAGATGGACCTGCTCAACGCCATGCCGCCCATGCTTACCGGCGGCGAGATGATCGACTCTGTCACCGAGCAGGACGCCGTCTGGGCGCCCATCCCCGAGAAGTTCGAGGCCGGCACGCAGGACGCCGCCGGCATCTTCGCCACGGGTGCGGCACTCGACTACCTGGTCAACACCGTGGGTTACGAGAACATCCAGGCCCGCGAGCAAGCACTCGTCCACTATCTGATGGGCGAACTCATGCAGCTCGACTTTGTCCAGATCATCGGCTCCATCTATTGGGACAACCACCACGGCGTCGTGAGCTTTAACGTCAAGGGCATCCACCCGCACGACGTCGCGAGCATCATGGACATGGACGGCGTCTGCATCCGCGCCGGTCACCACTGCGCGCAGCCGCTGCTCACCTGGCTGGGCGTCGAGAACCTTGCCTGCTGCCGCGCCAGCGTAGCCTTCTACAACGACAAGGCCGACATCGACAAGTTCATCGCCGGCCTGCATCACGTTTGGAGCACGTTCAATGGGTAATCTGTACACCTCCACCACATTTATGGAGCACAACTCGCATCCCGACTATAAGTACGAGATGGATGCTCCCACGCACGAGCACGACGGCATCAACCCCAGCTGCGGCGACGAGCTCACCTTGCAGCTGCGCGTCGAGAACAACGTGATCGAGGAGGCCTCCTTTACCGGCCACGGCTGCGCCATCAGCCAGGCCAGTGCCGACATCATGGCCGACCTCATCACCGGCGAGACCGTCGAGGAAGCTCGCCGCCTGGCAGAGCTCTTCCTCGCCATGATCCGCGGCGAGCAGCTCTCCGAGGAAGACCTGGAAGACCTGGACGAAGCCGCCCAACTCCAAGACATCTCGCACATGCCCGCCCGCGTCAAATGCGCCGAGCTCGCCTGGCGCACCCTCGACGGCATGCTCACGGGACAAAATGATCAGTAGTATTTGTCCCAAATCTTAAGAATTTTGTTGGCCGAATCGCTTGACAAGAGTGGTTCGGCCATTTTCTATTCCGAGCCCTCAGCCTGAGCCTTCACCCGCGCATAAGCGCGCACGATACGAGAGACGGTACTCTTGCTGATTCCCGTATACCGTTCAATCTCGCGCACCGTGTAGCCGCCATCGTGCAGGGCGAAAATGATTCCGTCTCGCCGCGCGGGTGCTACGGTCTTGAGTTCGTTGAGCGGCACACCCAGGCGCTTCGCCATCTTGTCGGCAAACGCACGCCGCTCCCACTCCGTCTCATCCATATCGTGAATCACCGGATCGGAACCATCGGGCATCGACAGAGAATAATCCAGAAACCCCTTGGCAGACTCAAAGAGCTCGAGCACACAAGAAGGGTCGGAAAATCCCCTCGTCGTATCGTTGTCATACGCTCGCAGATACTCGGCAAAGCTGCTCCAGGGATAACGCTCGATCAGGGCGATACCCGCCTCCTGCGGATTAGCGTGAACATAGCGAATGGCAGCCATTAGATAACGGTCGGTATCGAGCGAGCGCCGGTCAAAACGGTTCTGGAACAGATGGCCCGTGCGCCCCGTGCGTTTATTGAACCGCCGCGCGTACGTCAAAAGCAGCCGGTGCATCGCCGCGCTCATCGCGTCCTCGTAATCTGCAAGCACCAAATGCACGTGATTGCCCATAAGGCACCAGGCGATTACCGTCACGCCCGCCTCGCGGCAGCACTCGCGCATCAGCTCCAAAAACTCCCACCGGTCTTCATCGTCCTCAAAGATGAGCTGCTTGCCCGTACCGCGGGCACAAACATGGTAAAAGCCGGTAACCGTTCTCCAAACGCGCTGCATGGCGCTCCCTTCGCCGGGATCTGCTTGCCATCCAATACAGCACGATTGAAGCGTGCCATCAAAACATTCACGCAAAACAATACTCTCGCGCGGCCAAAGGCAGTAAACAAGCGGCGAACGGCACCGTTGCAACAGGTCAACCCCCTGCAACGCTTACAAGAGCTGACCAAAAGCTTGCCCAAGACGAACCCCCTCTACGGAAGTTTGCGACCACAGAACATATAGTTAAACCGTTTCAATTAAAACTTCCGGACTTCTCGCTACGAAAACTGAGCCGTTCGCCGAATATTCCGTGCATTTCGCGGTATTATAGGGGCTGCATGTCATGTCCCTTTCGAAGGGTCGCCCGGCAATCGCCAGCCACGACCCCCAGACGGGACGCCAACACGATAGAGAGGAGAGGCATGCAGTACTCACAGGAAGTGGAGAACATGTGCCCCGTTGCCAAGGGTGCATACCACGGCCCCGCACCCATCCCCGAGGAGGGCAAGTGGGTCCAGGCTAAGGAGATTTCCGACATCTCCGGTCTTACGCACGGTGTGGGTTGGTGCGCACCTCAGCAGGGCGCCTGCAAGCTGACGCTCAACGTCAAGGACGGCATCATCGAGGAGGCCCTCGTTGAGACCATCGGCTGCTCGGGCATGACCCACTCTGCCGCCATGGCTTCCGAGATCCTTCCCGGTAAGACCATCCTCGAGGCCCTCAACACCGACCTCGTCTGCGACGCCATCAACGTTGCTATGCGCGAGATCTTCCTGCAGATCGTTTACGGCCGCAGCCAGACCGCGTTCTCCGAGGGCGGCCTGCCCGTGGGCGCCTCCCTCGACGACCTCGGCAAGGGCCTTCGCTCTCAGGTCGGCACCATGTTCGGCACCAAGGCCAAGGGCGCTCGTTACCTCGAGCTCGCTCAGGGCTACGTCACCCGCATGGCTCTCAACGACAAGAACGAGATCATCGCATTCGAGTTCCTGAACCTCGGCAAGTTCACCGACGCCGTCAAGGCCGGCAAGACCCCCGAGGAGGCCATCGCTGGCGCTATGGGCCACTATGGTCAGTGGGAGAACGCTGCCAAGTACATCGACCCGCGCACCGACGAGGAGACCCACTCCGTCGCCAGCGTGTTCCCGGTTCACGAGTAGAAAGGGAGGGAAATAACTATGACTGTTACGTTCGAAGGTTACGAGCGCCGCGCTGACAAGATCAACAAGTGCCTCGCCGACAACGGCATCGCCTCCCTCGAGGAAGCTCTGCAGATCTGCACCGACAAGGGCTTCAACCCGCGTGAGATCGTCAACAACACCCAGTCCATCGCCTTCCAGAACGCCGAGTGGGCCTACACCCTCGGTTGCGCTCTCGCTGTCAAGCGTGGCGCCAAGACCGCTTCTGAGGCTGCCGCCATCATCGGCGAGGGCATCCAGGCCTTCACCGTTCCCGGCTCCGTCGCCGAGGACCGCAAGGTCGGTCTGGGCCACGGCAACCTGGGCGCTATGCTGCTCTCCGACGACACCGAGTGCTTCGCCTTCCTGGCCGGCCACGAGTCCTTCGCTGCCGCTGAGGGTGCTATCGGCCTGGCTCTGAACGCCAACAAGGCTCGCAAGAAGCCGCTGCGCGTTATCCTTAACGGTCTGGGCAAGGACGCCGCCCAGATCATCGCCCGCATCAACGGCTTCACCTATGTGCAGACCCAGTTCGACTACTACACGGGCGAGCTCAAGGTCGTCGAGACCATCC
>CAUAGV010000149.1 GCA_958428675.1 uncultured Collinsella sp. | reverse complement strand
CATCATTGTTTTTAGCCTGGCGTCCTGCCGTAAAGTACGTCGCCACGCTCAGCAGCAGGTTGAGCACCGGCAGTGCCAGCAACTCGTAGCTCTTGCCCCAGCGCGTCGCCTCGCCGGCGGCATTAAACTTTGTTGCCACCTCGGGACCGATGTTGGGGATAACACACGCTGCGACCACCAGCGGAATCACCGCAAGCACGAGCAGCGCAATACCCATGTAGCCGGCTTTTTTGCCATATTTAAACATGTGCGTCGTCCTTACACGTTAAAGCGGAAGTGCACGACGTCGCCATCGGCCATGACATAGTCCTTGCCCTCAATACGCAGCTTGCCGGCGGCCTTGGCGCCCTGCTCGCCGCCGAGCTCGATGTAGTCGTCATAGCCAATGACCTCGGCCTTAATAAAGCCGCGCTCAAAGTCGGTGTGGATGACACCGGCAGCCTGCGGGGCGGTCGCACCCTGACGTACCGTCCAAGCCTTGACCTCCATCTCGCCGGCCGTAAAGAACGACTGCAGGCCGAGCAGCTTGTAAGCGGCCTGCGCGAGAACGTCCAGGCCGGGCTGCTCCAAGCCCAGGCTCTCCAGGTAGTCGGCGGCGTCCTCGGGATCGAGCTCGGAAAGCTCGGCCTCGATCTTGGCGCAGATGGGCAGCGGCTTAACACCATCGATGGGCGCCAGATCGTCGTTGAGCATATCCTCGTCCACGTTGGCCACATACAGGATGGGCTTCATGGTGAGCAGGAACAGGCCCTTGGCAGCGGCGCGCTCCTCGTCGGTCATCTCCATAGACGCAGCGCGCTTGCCCTCGTTGAGCCAGGCAAGCAGGCGCTTGGCGACCTCGAACTTGGGCATGAGCTCCTTGTCGCGCTTGGCCTCCTTCTCGAGCTTAGGCAGCTGCTTCTCAAGCGTGCCCATGTCGGCCAGGATGAGCTCGGTCATGATGGTGTCGGCATCGCCGGCGGGATCGACGAACTCGCCCGTGCGGCCCACCTCACGCATGACGTTGGGGTCCTTAAAGTAGCGCACGACCTCGCAGATGGCGTCGGTCTCGCGAATGTTGGCCAGGAACTGGTTGCCCAGGCCCTCGCCCTCGTTGGCGCCCTTCACCAGACCTGCGATGTCGACGAACTCGACCGTCGCCGGCACAATGCGACCCGGGTTGACGATGTCGGCGAGCTTTTGCAGGCGGCTATCGGGCACGTCGACGATACCCACGTTGGGGTCAATCGTGGCGAACGGATAGTTGGCGGCAAGGCCGGTCTTTTTGGTAAGCGCGGTGAACAGCGTCGACTTGCCTACGTTGGGCAGGCCCACGATACCGATGGAAAGGGACACGACAGCTCCTTTTGGTACAAGCATTTCAAACTGCATAAGTATAGCGCCGCCGCAGCATCTGGGCGAACCCAGACGCCACGGCGGCACGAATGAAGCAGAGATAGGGGTCGCTGACTAGTCCGCGAGCTTTTCCACCTGGTCGAGCATCTTGTCAAGCTTGGCCTTTGCCTCGGCCTTGACCTTCTCAGCTTCTTCGTGAGCCTTCGCCTTCTGGGCGGCCTTTTCCTCGGCTTCGGGATCGACGACGACCAGATTGGACGCGTCATGCTTAACTAACTTGAGCGCATGCTCGGAGCACACCTTGACGCAGGCACCGCAGCCCAAACAATACGTGGACTCCAACGCAAAGCGGCCGCTTCCCACCAAATCGCAGGCGAACGTGGGACATACATTGACACACTCGCCACACGACGTGCACTTGTCAAAATCACACTCAGGCGTGCTCACCTGCATGTTCTGGGCAAGCTCGGGATGGTTTTGCAGCGTCGAGAGCACCAGCTGCCGCCCGTGCGTAAGCGTACGGCGACGTTTGGCCGTCGTGGTGCCGCACATGGTGTTGAGCGTACGCTCAAGCTGCGTAATCTGGTGACGGTGGGCCTTCAACTTCTGCGTCACCGAGGCCAGTGCCGCCGTTGCCGGATTGAGCTTTGTCACGGTAAGGCCCGTGGTGCGGGCGATCTTTTCCATGTACTCCTTGCGCTCGTACTCGCGGCGCTTATGGCACTTGAGGCTTTTGGGATCGACCTCCAGACCCATGCCTGTGCCCGCCCACTCCTCGGCGGTAGCAATGGCCTCGCCCAGGATGTCCTCGCCACCGGTGTTACGGCACTTATCGCACACGCCCAGCGGCAGGTACACGCTCACGTTGGGATAATCGGCCAGCACCGAGAACCAGGTCTCGGCCGTAATATCGCCCACACAGGCGACAACGACTTCATTTTCGCGCGGCATGCGCTTGAGGGCGCGCGTGCAGGTGACGTAGGCGGTCTCATGGCTCGTAGCAGCAGAGACGATATCGTCATACAAGTTTTTGGGCGCCAGACGCGGCGAGATGATCGCCTCGGTCGGACAGGCAGCGGCGCACAGGCCGCACTTGCGACAGGAGTCGAGGATCTCGATAGCGTCTTCCTCGACCTCGATAGCGTTGACCGGGCACACATCCATGCACGCGGTGCAACCGCTCTTTTCGTTTTTGCAGGTCAAGCACGGAATGGTGTTGCCGCGCGGACGCTCCTTGTAGTCGGCAGGATTCCACTGCGGCGCCGACGGATCGAGTGCGTCGGTCACACCGCCAAGCGGGTTTTTAAGAAAGTCGAAACCCTTGCTGATCTCGATAATGTCATCAAATAGATCGTGTTCCTGCGCCATGCGCGGCCCCTCCCTGAGCAGTGCAAACAAGCAAGAGATAATGATACGCTATCGGCCCACGCCTCGGGCAAATTACACGCGGAGCATCTTTGCGGCAAATAGCCCCGGTCTATCGCCGCCTCGATTGCACAAGGTAGATCAAGCGCCAAACTATGCCTCGCGCATGAGCTCGACGAGCTTTTGTTTGGTCACCTTGGCCTGCTCGTTGGCCATATTGCGTTCGTTTCTAAAGGCCGCATCCGCAACGCTCATCAGGTCGGCATCGGAAATCTCGCCAAGGCCCAGCTCCTCGAGCGTCGTTGGCAGACCAACGCGCTGACAAAACTCGAGCACCTGTTCAAGCTCGGGCGCACGCTCCAAACGAAGCTGGACCACTAGGCCAAATGCCACGGCCTCACCATGCATGGCCTTGCACTCGGGCAGAATCGTTAGACCGTTGGCGATGGCATGCGCCAACGCCAGGCCGCCACTCTCAAAGCCAACACCCGAAAGCAGAATATTGCACTCGATCAGGCGCTCAACCGCCGGCGATGTACGCCCCTTTTTGAGATCGCGCTTGGCAGCGACGCCGCATTCCATAAGCGTGTCATAGCAGGCGCGAGCCGCAACCAGAGCCAAGTGCCCTGGCGCGCCACCGTGCTCGTTGGTGCCGTGCGCTGCGGCGCACGAACGCGCCTCGAAGTACGTTGCCAGCGCATCGCCCATACCAGCAACCGTCATGCGCAGTGGGGCCGCAGCAACCACGTTGGTATCAACCACGACCAGATCGGGATTTTTGTCGAGTATCAAGTAGCGGTCGAACGACCCATCCTCGTGATACAGCACCGAAATCGCGCTGCACGGACCATCCATTGAGGCCGCCGTGGGGCATACGCACAACGGCAGCTCAGCATAAAACGCAACGGCCTTTGCGATATCGAGCATCTTGCCGCCGCCAATGCCCACCACCATGTCGCAATACTCGGCCCGGGCCTCCTTGGCCATTTCGACAACGGCATCTTCCGTACACGGACCGTTGTAAATCTTAAAGAACGGCTCGCTTAGATCTTCATCCAGAAATCCATCGACGATCTGCCTGCACAGCCGATCCTCGGTGCCCTGATCAAACAAGACATAGGCAGCGCAGCCCAACCATGACAAATACCTGCCCTGACGCGAAAGTTCGCCCGGCCCCTGAACATACCGGCCGGGACCGCCATAAACCATAGGAAGCGCCATACGAGAATCCGCCCTTCATCAAACAACGATTGGTGCAAAGTAACCTGACCCCTTTGCACCATAGCAAAAGAGGCAAAGCCATCTGTTGGCTTTGCCCCTTCCTTAGCTTGATTTACTCATCCATGAGATAGTAGTGGCCCAGCGCGTCGGCACCCAGGATGGCGTTTGCGACCATCTCGGGCGTCACCTCAAACGGCATGTTGCACATGGTGTCATCGGGCGCACAGGCGGCCTCGGCAACAATCATGGCCTGCTCGCGCGTAAGCTCGGCAACGCCAAGTTCCTTCATCGTGACCGGCAGACCCAGCTCAATGCAGAAGCCCAAGACTTCCTCGAGTTTCTCGGTCGGAGCATCCTCGAGTACCAGCTGGACGATAGTGCCAAAGGCGACCTTCTCGCCGTGATACATGCCGTGGCACTCGGGCAGCATCGTCAGGCCATTGTGGATGGCATGAGCAGCAGCAAGGCCCGAGCTCTCAAAGCCAATGCCCGAAAGCAGCGTATTGGCCTCGATGATATGCTCGACGGCAGGCGTGAGCGCACCCTTTTCCAGCGCGACCTTGGCCTTGACGCCATCGGCCATAAGCGTCTCGTAGCAGAGCTTGGCGAGCGCCAGGCCGGCCATTCCGCCCTTGCCGCCGGCGCAAGTGCCACCGTCGGCATCATGCGTTGCCTGGGCCTCAAAGTAAGTTGCGAGCGCATCGCCCATACCGGAAACC
>CAUAGV010000148.1 GCA_958428675.1 uncultured Collinsella sp. | reverse complement strand
ATCACGGTGGTGGACGACCAGCTGGGCCGCCTGACCTTCACGCGCGACATGGCCGAGGCCATCTTCCACGTGCTGGGCACGCACGCGCCCTACGGCACCTACGACTGCACCGGCTCCGGTGCCGTGAAGAGCTGGGCGGACATCGCCCGCGCCGTCTTCGAGGCCGCCAACGGCAACGGCGAGAGGGTCGTGCCGGTTTCGACCGCCGACTACTACGCGAACGCCGCCGGTCCCGTCGCCCCGCGCCCGGTCCACTCGGCGCTCGACCTGTCCAAGCTCGAGGCTGCAGGCTTCCACATGCCCGACTGGGAGGAAGAGCTGGGGGAGTACCTCAAGACGCTCTAGCCGTTATTAACTTTTCGAGAGAAAAAGCCGCCGCTTGTTAACGGCGGCTTTTCTTATGCCTGGCGTATAGACCCGCTGCAACAAGGGCGGCGGCGGTCGCCAGACTCACTGCAAGCCCCGCAAGGGCGCCCGGAGTCTTGTAGGTCATCACGATCTTATTCGCGCCTTTCTGCATGTTCAGGGACGACAAGCCCTTATCGGCGGCGGGCGTTAGTTCTGCGGCGGTTCCGTTTACCGTTACGTTCCAGCCCTCATCGTACGGAACGCTCAACAGCAGGTTGCCGTCATCCTTGGCGGTATACTCGCCTTCGACCCTTCCGTCCTCAAAAACCGTCGTAATAAACTCGCTCGCCTTAAGCTCGTTAATAATCTGCTCGAAAACATCCAGATTGAGGGCGTAAAAGACCGGCTCATTGTCTTGGGGCATGTCTGTATAGCCCTCTGCGACTCCGATTGACACCGTATGCTGGCTCGGGGTGTCCGATGCATCCGCAATCTGGCGGATATTATTGTCGAATCTCCAGGCCTCGTTTTCGATTGCTCGCTGGTCGATGGTAAGGGCGACGGGCCAATAACTGCCGGCGGTCGCATCTTTGTTGATGTAGAGATACCCGATGGAGCTTGCCGGAAGAGTAACGCTCCATTGCTTTAAGCTATCGCTATTCTCCGTGCTCGCGGCCTCGATCTTGGTATAGAGCTCGACCTTGCGGCCTAGGATTTTGCTGTAGAGGTCGTTCTGCTTTTCGAAGGGGTTCTCGCTCTTCAGCGTGCTGTTTTGGATATCGCTTGAGGCTGCGACGCCAATGCTGAGCATATAGGGGTTCTCGTACACCGAGCTTGTGGAGTCGGCCTGATTCGTCTTGGCCGAAACGTATCCTGCAGGCGCGTTTTCAGGAATGGCGTACTTAACTCCCAATAGGGCATCGACGGCGAGAATGGGCTCGGCATAACGGGTCGAGAATTCGCCGACGCTGCTGTATCCAAGGGAGTTGAGCAGTGCGATGGCCTGCGGGTTGTTGGCAGACGAATACGAAGACAACTGGTTGTACCCAAGCGCTAGGCCTTCGTTGAGGGCGGCGCTATCGGCACGCGTGGTCGTTCGATCGATGCGGTAGAATGACGCAGAATCCTGGTCTTGAATGGCTGTGATCGTGTTGGTTGCGGTGGCGACATAGGTGCTGTTGGCTTCTTCGGAATAGCCTGCGTACAGTTGGTTCCACATCACATGGGCGTTGATAAACAACTCAATTGCGGTGATTGTCAGGATTGGTAATACGACGGCTGGTCGATAGGCATGACGAAATTTGGGCTGGCCCTCGAACACCTGCAACGAATAGCCCGCTGCCCACAGCGCAAAGAAGCTCAGCAAAAAAGCCGTGCGCGAGTAGAAGCCGTTGGGAACGCGCATGCCGCACCAGATGTACTCGAGCGGGCTCAAAACGGAGCTTGCGACCAGGATTATCGTGACGACGAGTGTTGCGATGCGCGTCTTGATCGAAACCGTGCGGTTAACCAGCAGGCTCACCGCAAGCAGCATCATGATGATGCCGCAATAGAACTGCGGTGTGCTTTCGTTGTTTACCCACATGCAGGGAAGAAAGCCCCTGATGAGCGACTTGAGGCTGGTTTTAAGTAGGGGGCCGAGTGCTAGAACGGGACCGCCCTTGGACATGGCAAGGATGGTCGGCAAAAAGGTCCAAGCGGACAGAAGCAGTCCAAGCGCGATGGCCCCGGCGAATCGCAGGGCCCGATCGAGCATGAGCTTCCAACTAAATCCTTCTTCTGCAACATAATCGACAAATTCGACCAATACGAAAATGCAGAGGAACAGGATGCTGATGTAGGCCGTATACCAGCAGAACATGACATTGAGCGCCGTTGCGATGACGAGGCAGATCATGCGCTGCTTGCGGATGAGCTCGTAGCATCCGTAGGCGCAGATGGGCAGCAGGATCAGGCAATCGATCCAGAGCGGGTTGCGCAGGTTGCTGATGGTCCAGCTGCAAAACGTGAACGAGAGGGAAAGCAGGAATATGGCGGGCTTAGACAGGTCAAAGTGCTTTTGCACATACCAAGCGCTGCTGATGTGGATGCAGCCCAGTTTGAGCGCGGAGATAACAAACACGAAGAGCGTTAGCTTGTCTGCGGGAAACAGCGCGCAGAGCAGGTTGAAGGGGCTAGCGAGGTAGTAGCTATAGAGCCCCCATGTGTTCATGCCGAGTCCTTGCGAGAAGGAATAGCGAAGGTTTGCCTCACCTAAAAGGACGCGCCGGAACCAAGCAAAGAAGTCGATGTATTGGTATTTGAGATCGTTGGTGAGAAACGAGTTGTCGCCAAAGGGGTAGACATGCCCTGCCGCTGCAAGTGCGACAAAGAGTGCGATGGAAAATGCGAAGCAGGTGGCGTAGAACGCTACATTCTTGAGCGTGCTGTTATTGGGCCGTGTCATCGGATTCCTCGTTGGATTCTCGAATGATATAGATGGGACGTCGCTTGGTTTCCAAGTAGGCTTTTGCCAAGTATTCACCTATGATTCCCAGGCACAGGAGCTGCATGCCGCCAAACAGCGTTATGAGGCAGGCGAGCGACGGCCATCCGCCGACGGGGTCGCCCCAAACAAGCGTCTTTACTAGGATGACGACGAATCCCAGAATAGCGATGAGACAGAAGACGATACCCGTGAGGGCGGCGAGGGAGAGCGGCGCCGTGGAAAACGCGACGATGCCGTCGATGGAATAGAGGAGCAGCGACCAAAAGCTCCATTTGGTCTCGCCGGCCACGCGGTTGACGTTTACGTAGGGGAGCCATTTGGTCTTGAAGCCCACCCAGCCGTAAATGCCCTTGGAGAATCGGTTGTATTCGCCCATGGAGATGATGGCGTTGACCATAGGCCGCTTCATGAGCCTAAAATCGCGTGCTCCGTCGACGATGTCGGCCTTGGAAATGCGGTTAATGATCTTGTAGAACATACGGGCACAGAACGACCTGATGGGAGGCTCGCCTTTGCGGGTGGTCCTGCGTGTGGCGACGTTGTCGTAGTCTTCGGTTTGTAAGATCTCGTACATCTGCGGCAGGAGCGAGGGCGGGTCCTGCATGTCGGCATCCATGGTGGCGACATAGTCGCCCTTTGCGTGCTGGAGTCCGGCGAGTAGTGCTGCCTCCTTGCCAAAGTTGCGCGAGAAAGAGTGCCAGCGGATGGCGTATGGATGCGCCGCCGCGGCTTCTGCTTTCATGACGGCGAGCGTTTTGTCTGCCGAGCCATCGTCGATGAGTACTGTCTCAAAGGAGATGCCGGGGTCTTGCTGGGTCATGATGCGAACGACGCCATCGAGCTCTTTGAGAAAGATCGGAAGTGATTCCTGCTCGTTGTAGCACGGCACGACGATGGAGATGAGCGGCATAGTGGTTTACCTCTCGCTTGGCTTGGAAGTGGGGTGGCCGAGCTGGTCGTCGTAGGCGTATTTGCTGTACACGTTGACCTCCCACTGCTTTTTTTCGACCTTTGCCACGGAATCGAGGATGAATCCGGTTGCAAGGCTCAGGCCGCACAGGAACATAAACGACGCGGCGAGCATGGCGGTGGGGAAGCGCGGAACGAGGCCGGTCTGGAAATACTCGACAACGATGGGCATGCCCAAGACGAGGCCGATCACCGCAAACAGAAGCGCGACGAGGCTGAAGAACTTCAGCGGGCGGTAGTCCTTGAACAGCGTACCGATCATCGCGACGACTTTAATGCCGTCGCTCACGGTATTGAGCTTGGACTCGGAACCTTCCGGACGGTCGCGGTACTCGATGGGCACATCTTTGATGCGCCAGCGGTGGTCGACGGCGTGGATCGAGAGCTCGGTTTCGATCTGGAAGCCCTCGGAAAGCACGGGGAAGGTTTTGACGAACGGGCGGCTCATGGCGCGGTAGCCGGTCATGACGTCATCGAAGCTGTAGCCATAGATCCACTTGATCATGGCGCGGACCAGATTGTTGCCAAAGCCGTGGAAGGCACGCTTGTTCTCCTCGGCGTAGGTGCCGTTGGAAAGGCGGTCGCCTACGGTCATGTCGGCCGTGCCGTTAAGGATGGGCTCGCAGAGGGCTTTGGCAGCCTCGGCGGGATAGGTGTCGTCGCCGTCGACCATCAGGTAGCAATCGGCGTCGATATCGCGAAACATCTGGCGGCACACGTTGCCCTTTCCCTGACGGGGCTCAAAGCGGACCGTGGCGCCGTGCTCGGTGGCGATGCGTGAAGTATCGTCCGACGAGTTGTTGTCATAGACATAGACCGTCGCTTGCGGAAGCTCGCGGTGAAAGTCG